>CAYYZV010000022.1:0-18767 GCA_964476275.1 uncultured Roseburia sp. | reverse complement strand
CTAAGGCAGGCATTAAAGATCCGGAAAAACCAATTGGTTCCTTCTTATTCTTAGGCCCAACCGGTGTCGGTAAAACAGAGCTGGCAAAAGCATTGGCAGCAAGCTTATTTGACGATGAAGCGAACATGGTTCGTTTAGATATGAGTGAGTACATGGAGAAATACTCTGTATCCCGCTTAATCGGAGCACCTCCGGGATATGTAGGTTATGATGAAGGAGGACAGCTGACAGAGGCAGTTCGCAGAAAGCCATATTCTGTTGTTCTTTTCGATGAAGTAGAAAAGGCACATCCGGATGTATTTAACGTATTATTACAGGTACTTGATGATGGCCGAATTACGGATTCACAGGGACGTACCGTAGATTTTAAAAATACAATTATTATTATGACATCAAATCTGGGCTCTGCGCATTTATTAGAGGGCATCGATGATAACGGTGACATTAACCCAATGTGTGAGCAGGCGGTTATGACAGAACTTCGTGGACATTTCAGACCGGAGTTTTTAAACCGACTGGATGAAATTATTATGTTTAAGCCTTTAACGAAGGGAAACATTGGAAACATTATTACACTGCTTATGGCAGAATTAAATGCCCGTTTGGCAGACAGAAATATTTCCGTAGAGCTTACGGAGGCTGCGAAAGCATTTATCGTAGAAAATGGTTATGACCCAATCTACGGTGCCAGACCATTAAAACGCTTCTTACAGAAGCATGTGGAAACTTTATCCGCAAAATTAATTCTTGCAGATGAAGTCAGAGAAGGAGATACCATTTTAATTGATACAGAAGGCGAGAAGTTGAAAGCAAGCGTAAAGTAGAAATAAGCCACACCCTTTTACTTCTTCTAAAAAAGCTTGGTTAAAAATGGAAGCCAAAAAGGAAGCACCGCAAAGTGACGAGAAATTGTCACGGAGCGGTGTTTTTGTTATCCGACAGCAAGTGTCTGATAGCTTTCTGAATAGAAACAAGTTTTCTTTCATTTGGAATCATTTCGCCGTTGCACGATTGCTAAGAAACAGCTATAATAGAAACAGATTGTGAAAAAATTGTTACTGAGAACAGTAACAAAACGAGCGGGAGATTTAATTATGGCAGAAAACAAAAAGATTATTTTGACAGGTGACAGACCAACAGGAAAGCTTCATATCGGGCATTATGTTGGTTCCTTAAAAAGACGAGTAGAATTGCAGAATTCAGGTGAGTTTGATGAAATTTATATTATGCTGGCAGATGCACAGGCTTTGACAGATAATGCAGATAATCCTGCAAAAATCCGTGACAATATTATGGAAGTGGCACTGGATTATTTATCCGTAGGAATTGACCCGGAGAAGTCCAATATTTTTATTCAGTCCCATGTAGCAGAGTTGACAGAGCTGAGTTTCTACTATATGAATTTAGTTACTGTATCACGTGTACAGCGTAATCCTACCGTAAAAGCAGAGCTTCAGATGCGTAATTTTGAGACAAGTATTCCGGTTGGCTTCTTTACCTATCCAATCAGTCAGGCGGCTGACATTACTGCATTTAAAGCAACAGTTGTTCCGGTTGGGGAAGACCAGATTCCAATGTTAGAGCAGACAAAGGAAATCGTTCATAAATTTAATTCCGTATACGGAGAAACATTGGTAGATCCGCAGATTTTACTTCCATCTAATAAAGCATGTTTAAGACTTCCGGGTACAGATGGTAAAGCGAAAATGAGTAAATCTCTTGGAAATTGTATTTACCTTTCAGATACAGAAGCAGATGTGAAGAAAAAGGTTATGTCTATGTTTACAGACCCGGATCATATCCGCATCGAAGATCCAGGTAAATTAGAAGGCAATACGGTATTTACTTATTTGGATGCATTCTGTAATGATGCACATTTTGCAGAATATCTTCCGGATTATGCGAATTTGGATGAGTTGAAGGCTCATTACCAGCGCGGCGGTCTTGGAGATGTGAAGGTGAAGAAGTTCTTAAATAACGTTCTTCAGGAAGAACTTTCTCCAATCCGCACAAGACGTGCAGAATATGAGAAGGATATCGAAGGCGTATATGAGATTTTAAAGAAGGGCAGCGAGGTCGCTGCGGCAAAAGCTGCTGAGACATTGAAAGATGTAAAAGCTGCTATGAAGATTAACTATTTTGATGATCCTGCATTTTTAGCAGAACAGAAAAAGAAATTTTAATTAGAAAATGTAACAGAGTAAAATTCATAAAAGTAACCTTAGAGATTTCTTTCTGTGAGGTTACTTTTATCATTATTATATTGAATAGTTAAGAGAGGAGGAAGCAAATGGCATTTGCACATTTACATGTCCATACAGAATACAGTCTGTTGGATGGTTCTAATAAGGTAAAAGAGTATGTGGCAAGAGTAAAAGAGCTTGGTATGAACAGTGCCGCTATTACAGATCATGGTGTCATGTATGGTGTCATTGATTTTTATAAGACAGCAAAGGCAGCAGGAATCAATCCGATTTTAGGATGTGAGGTTTATGTGGCTCCAAATTCCCGTTTTGACAGAGAATCATCGCATGGAGATGACCGGTATTACCATTTGGTGCTGCTGGCAGAGAATAATACCGGATATCAGAACCTGATGAAAATTGTGTCAAAAGGTTTTGTAGATGGCTATTATTATAAGCCTCGTGTGGACATGGAGATTTTAGAGACTTATCATGAAGGCATTATTGCCTTAAGTGCCTGTCTGGCAGGAGAAGTGCAGCGTTACCTCATCCGAGGAATGTATGAAGAGGCAAAAAAGGTTGCCTGCAAGTATGAGAAGTGTTTTGGAAAGGGAAATTTCTTTTTGGAATTGCAGGACCATGGAATTCCGGACCAAAAGACAGCGAACAATTATCTTTTGCGGTTAAGTCAGGAGACAGGGATTGAACTGGTGGCTACGAATGATATTCATTATACTTATGCAGAGGATGCAGAAGCACATGATATTCTGCTTTGTATTCAGACAGGAAAAAGATTAGCAGATGAAAACCGTATGCGTTATGACGGCGGCCAGTATTATGTAAAATCGGAAGAGGAAATGCGAAAGCTTTTTCCGTATGCGCTGCAGGCAATTGAAAACACGCAGAAAATTGCTGATCGTTGTCATGTGGAAATTGAGTTTGGAGTGACAAAGCTGCCACATTTTGAAGTACCGGAAGGCTATGATTCATGGACTTATTTGAATAAATTATGTCATGAGGGCTTAGTAAAGAGATATCCGCAGAATCACGAAGAGATGAAAGAAAGACTTGACTATGAGCTGGGCGTGATTAAGAACATGGGCTATGTGGATTACTTCCTGATTGTATGGGATTTTATTAATTATGCAAGAACTCATGATATTCCGGTAGGACCGGGACGAGGCAGCGCGGCAGGAAGTCTGGTTGCCTATACAACAGGAATTACGAATATTGATCCAATTCGTTACAGCCTTCTGTTTGAGCGTTTTCTAAATCCGGCGCGTGTTACCATGCCGGATATTGATATCGATTTTTGTTTTGAACGCCGTGGCGAGGTTATCGATTATGTAGTGGAAAAGTATGGAAAAGATTGTGTGACACAGATCATTACCTTTGGTACGCTGCTTGCAAAAGGAGTGATCCGTGACGTGGGACGTGTTATGGATTTACCGTATAGCTTTTGTGATACAATTGCAAAAATGATTCCAAATGAGCTTGGAATTACGATAGATAAGGCACTTACCATGAATCCGGAGCTGCGGGCAATGTATGAAACAAATTCAGAAGTAAAGACCTTGATTGATATGTCAAAACGTTTGGAGGGTCTGCCGCGCCATAGTTCCATGCATGCGGCAGGTGTGGTGATTTCACAGAAGGCAATGGATGAATATGTGCCGTTATCCAGAGCATCAGACGGAACTTTGACCACGCAGTTTGTGATGACCACGATTGAGGAATTAGGACTTTTGAAAATGGATTTTTTAGGTCTTAGAACCTTGACGGTGATTAAAAATGCAGTGGATCTTGTGGAAAGAAATCATGGAATAAAAATTGATGTGGATAACATTCATTATGATGATAAGAAAGTACTGGATTCGATTGGAACTGGAAAATGTGATGGTATCTTCCAGTTAGAAAGTGCCGGCATGAAGAACTTCATGAAGGAATTAAAGCCGCAGAGTCTGGAAGATGTCATTGCGGGAATCTCTCTTTATCGTCCGGGGCCAATGGATTTTATTCCAAAGTATATCAAAGGAAAAAATGAATCAGACAGTATTACTTATGTCTGCAAGGAACTGGAGCCAATTTTAGAGCCTACCTACGGCTGCATTGTCTATCAGGAGCAGGTTATGCAGATCGTTCAGGATTTAGCAGGCTACACGATGGGACAGGCCGATAATATCCGCCGTGCCATGAGTAAAAAGAAGCAGAGCGTCATTGATGCAGAACGACAGAATTTTGTATACGGAAACGAAGAGCAGGGTATCAAAGGCTGTATTGCAAACGGAATCAGTGAGAAAGCTGCAAATCAGATTTACGATTCCATGGTAGATTTTGCGAAGTATGCATTTAATAAATCCCACGCCGCGGCTTATGCGGTAGTAGCGTATCAGACGGCTTATTTGAAATATTATTATCCGGTAGAGTTTATGGCGGCGCTTATGACCTCAGTTATCGATAATGCGAAAAAGGTGTCAGAATACATTTATACCTGCCGTCAGATGGGCATTCAGGTACTGCCGCCGGATATTAACGAGGGAGAAGGTGTATTTTCTGCTGTCAATGGCAATATCCGATATGGAATGTATGCGATTAAGAGTCTGGGCCGTCCTGTGGTAGACAGTATTTTAGAGGAACGGGCAGTAAATGGCAGTTATAAGACGCTGCACAGCTTTTTAGAGCGTGTTTCCAGCAGAGAAGTGAATAAGCGTGCAGTAGAGAATTTAATCAAAGCAGGAGCTTGTGACTGCTTAGATGGAAACCGTCAGCAGATGATGAATATTTTTGCGGTTGTGATGGATAATCTGGCAAATGAAAAGAAAAAATCTATGTCCGGTCAGATGACCTTGTTTGACTTTGCTTCTGAAGAGGATAAGGCAGATTATGAAATCAAGCTTCCAAACCTGCCGGAATATGATAAGGAAATTCGATTAGGTTTCGAAAAAGAAGTATTGGGAATTTATCTAAGCGGACATCCGTTAGAGGATTACGAAGCAAAATGGCGTAAAAATATCAGTGCAGTGACAGCAGACTTTATGTTAGACGAAGAAACCAACGAAGTAAAGATAAAAGATAACGAGTCCGTTATGGTAGGTGGTATGATTACGGAAAAAACGATTAAATATACCAAAAATAATAAGGCAATGGCGTTTATTACACTGGAAGATTTGCTTGGAACGGTAGAGATTATTATTTTCCCAAAGGACTATGACAAATACCATCATTTGCTGAACGAAGACGAAAAAGTATTTATCAGAGGACGTGCGAGTGTAGAAGAAGATAAAAACGGAAAAATTATCTGTGAGAAAATGTATTCCTTTGATGATACAAAAAGGGAATTGTGGCTGCAGTTTGCAACGAAAGAAGCGTTTGAGCAGAAAGAACAGGAACTGTACCGTATGCTTCACGATTCAGATGGAAAGGATATGGTTGTATTATATATTTCTTCTGTAAAGGCGATGAAAAAACTGCCGGAAAGTTATAATGTATCTGCGGATACAAGTCTTGTAAATAAGCTGACGAACTTTCTGGGTGAAAACAATGTAAAAGTTGTAGAAAAGAGTATTGAAAAGAAGAGATAAACCGATTAAAATAATGAATTAGAGATATGTAATTTTATCTTTTCAGGAGGATAAAGTGATGGCAAATGAAATAAAAACAATTGGTGTGCTTACCAGCGGCGGTGACGCGCCTGGTATGAATGCTGCAATTCGTGCAGTAGTTCGTGAAGCAATTGTAAAGGGGCTGAAGGTAAAAGGAATTAAACGAGGATACGCCGGACTTTTAGCAGAAGAAATCGTTGATTTAGAAGCGAAAGATGTTTCTGATATCATTCAGCGCGGCGGTACAATTTTACAGACAGCCAGATGTCTGGAATTTGTAACAGAAGAAGGACAGCGAATGGGTGCTGAGATTTGCAGAAAACATGGGATTGACGGTATGGTTGTTATCGGCGGTGACGGTTCTTTCCGCGGAGCACAAAAGCTTGCGGCACTTGGAATTAATACGATTGCCGTACCGGGAACGATTGATTTGGATATTGCCTGCACAGAGTATACCATCGGATTTGATACTGCTGTAAATACAGCGATGGAAGCGATTGATAAGGTGCGTGATACTTCTACTTCACATGAGAGATGTTCGATTATTGAGGTTATGGGACGCAGAGCTGGTCATATTGCTTTATGGTGCGGCATTGCCAATGGTGCAGAAGATATTTTACTGCCGGAGAAATATGATTATGATGAACAGAAGCTTGTAAATAATATTATCGAGAAACGTCAGCGCGGCAAAAAGCATCATATTATCATTAATGCAGAGGGTGTTGGACATTCTGCAAGTATGGCAAAACGTATTGAAGCAGCTACAGGTGTAGAAACCCGTGCGACGATTTTAGGACACATGCAGCGTGGCGGAAGTCCGACCTGCAAAGACCGTGTATATGCTTCTACAATGGGTGCATTTGCAGTAGATCTTTTGTGTGAAGGCAAATCGAATCGTGTAGTAGCATATAGAAATGGTGATTATGTAGATTACGATATCGATGAAGCACTTCAGATGAAAAAGGATGTTTCAGAGTATCAGTGTCAGGTCTGCCAGAATATGTCTTTATAAAAATATATGGGTGATTGAAAACTCCACGGATGGTTTGGTTCGTGGAGTTTTTTACGATAAGGAGCGTATTATGATAACAAGTACAAGCAATCAGCAGATGAAGAATTTATCACTTCTTGTGAAAAAAGCAAAAGCCAGAAATGAGCAGAATCTTTTTGTGGTGGAAGGACGGAAAATGGCAGAAGAGATTCCAAAAACATGGCTTGAAAAAACATATGTTTCAGAGACTTTTGCAAAAGAAAATGAGGAATTTCTCCGCTCATGGGAATATGAAACGGTATCGGATTCTGTATTTAAGGCGGTTTCTGATACGCAGAGCCCGCAGGGGATTTTATGTCTTGTAAGGAAGCCAAAGTATCAATTGGAGGAACTGTTAGCAGGTGAGAAAACGCATCTGTTGATATTGGAAAGCATTCAGGATCCGGGAAATTTAGGGACGATGCTTCGCACAGGCGAAGGGGCTGGAATCAGTGGAGTGATTATGAATCAGACGACAGTAGATTTGTTTAATCCTAAAACAATTCGTTCCACCATGGGAAGTATTTACCGGATGCCATTTTACGTGTCAAAGGATTTAAAAAAGACGGTATCGGATTTAAAAGAGCAGGGAATTTTCGTATATGCTGCTCATTTAAAGGGAACGATGTGTTATGATGATCCGGATTATACAAAACCAACAGCCTTTATGATTGGAAATGAGGGAAATGGATTGTCGGATGAATTATCAGCCTGTGCGGATACTTATATTAAGATTCCAATGGAAGGACAGGTGGAATCTTTAAATGCGGCGATTTCAGCAACCTTGCTGATGTATGAGACAAACCGCCAAAGACGTCAGGGATAGAAAGATATCTGACGAAGTAGTTTTTAATAGAAATAAAAAACTGCGAAAGGAGACAGAAGTTGAGAATTTGGTTTAAGGTAATGAAAGATAACCGTTTGTTACAGGATACAACGATTACGGATGATACAGAAGATACACGGACACATAAGGTTTTTGCGGCATTGGAGCAGGCCTGTTATGAATTTGATTTAGGTAGACCTATTTGGCTGGAGGCGAATGTAAATGAGTTTAAGCGGAATGCGAAAACACGTTTCCGGCAGGAGTCTTTTGTGGAAAGTATTGAATTTGATTTTCTGGAAATGCATGTGATTGAAGAAGATTAGATAACGATTCAGCAGGTCTGTGCATTTACTGCACAGACTTGCTGAATCGTTACAAGACTAGAGAGGAGATGTCATGGAAGGGGAAAAGAGAAGAGAACGATTGATTGCGCTGCTTAAGCAGGCGGATGTGCCGGTTTCCGGTACAGATTTGGCGAAGCGGCTTGGCGTGAGCCGTCAGGTGATTGTGCAGGATATAGCTTTGCTTCGGGCAGTCAATAAAAATATTTTAAGTACGAATAAAGGGTATGTTCTTTATGTACCACAAAGTGGAAATGAAAGAGTAAAACGAAGCTTTGCGGTAAATCACAGCAAATCGCAGATAAGAGATGAATTATATACAATTGTAGATTATGGCGGAAAAGTATTGGATGTTGTGGTAGAGCATGATATTTACGGACAAATTATGGTGGATTTGATTCTGTGTAATCGTTTGGATGTAGATGAATTTGTAGAACGAATTGAGCATAGCAAGAGCCGTCCATTGAAGGTATTGACGGAAGGAGAGCATTGGCATACTGTAGAGGCGGATTCACAAAAAGTGCTGGATAAGATTGGAGAAAAGTTAAAAGAAGGCGGATATTTGAGATAAAAAGCTTGCCCAATTTCCATTCAAGTGTTATACTGTACAACAACTGTAAAGACAGCTGACAAGACAGTGGAAACATAAAGGAGGAAATATGGAAAAGGTAAAGGCATTTTTGAAAAAGAAGAATATTGAAATTTCTGTAAAACGTTATTTTATTGATGCTCTGGGTGCAATGGCGCAGGGCTTGTTTGCATCGTTGTTAATTGGAACGATTATAGGGACACTTGGAACACAGTTTGGAATAGAGATTTTAGTTACGGTGGGAAATTATGCGAAAGCAGCAGTAGGACCTGCAATGGCGATTTCTATTGGCTATGCACTGCAGGCTCCGCCATTGGTTTTATTTTCGCTGGCAGCAGTAGGAGCAGCGGCAAATGAACTGGGTGGCGCAGGAGGTCCTTTATCGGTACTGATTGTAACAATTTTTGCAGCAGAGTTTGGTAAAGTAGTTTCAAAAGAAACAAAGATAGATATTATCGTCACACCATTTGTAACCATTTTTGTCGGTGTTGTTCTTTCACTTTGGTGGGCACCGGCAATTGGCGCAGCAGCAAGTGCATTTGGCAATGCAATTATGTGGGCAACAGAGCAGCAGCCATTTGTAATGGGAATTATCGTATCTGTCGTAGTAGGAATCGCGCTGACACTTCCAATCAGCAGCGCAGCTATTTGTGCGGCACTGGGCCTGACCGGTTTGGCAGGCGGTGCGGCGGTTGCGGGCTGCTGTGCACAGATGGTAGGATTTGCAGTATTAAGTTTTAAAGAAAACAAGTGGGGCGGCTTTTTTGCCCAGGGTATTGGAACCTCTATGTTACAGATGGGCAATATCGTAAAGAATCCAAAAATCTGGCTTCCGGCAATTCTCGCGTCCGCAGTAACAGGACCGATTGCTACCTGTGTATTTCATTTAGAAATGAATGGTGCAGCGGTTTCTTCCGGAATGGGTACCTGTGGATTAGTAGGGCAAATTGGTATTTACACAGGATGGCTTTCTGATATTGCCGCGGGAACAAAACAGGCGATTACAGGAATGGACTGGCTTGGAATGCTTTTGATTTGTTTCATATTGCCGGGAGTTTTAACATGGCTGTTTGGATTATTTTTCCGTAAAATTGGCTGGATTAAAGAAAATGATTTGAAGCTTGACCTGTAAATTGCTTTACAAAAATTTAAGAAAGAATATCCTTTCAAAACCTCGCATATAATAAGAATTATGGTATAATCAAGGTATAGAAAAAGTTTTAGGAAGGTATGGTTACATATATGGAGCAGGCATTTTCTACGAACGAGGGAATAGACAATTGGAACACTACGATGTTTTTATACAGTTCCGCATTGAAAGAAGTTAAAACAAAAGTAGAAATATTGAATGATGAGTTTCAGCAGGTACATCAATACAATCCGATTGAATATGTGAAGTTTCGTTTGAAGACACCGGAGAGTATTGTTAAGAAATTGAAACGACATGGACTGGAAACATCGATTGATAATATGGTAAGTCACATCAAAGATATTGCAGGGATTCGTATTGTGTGTTCTTTTACAGACGATATTTACAGATTGGCAGAGATGATTGGTAAGCAGAAAGATTTGACAGTAGTTTCGGTAAAGGATTATATCAAGAATCCAAAGGAAAGCGGCTACAAGAGTTATCATATGCTGGTTACGGTGCCGATTTATATGTCGGACCGCGTTGTAGATACCAAGGTTGAGATTCAGATTCGTACAATAGCGATGGATTTTTGGGCAAGCTTAGAGCATAAGATTTATTATAAGTTTGAAGGCAATGCACCGGATTATATCAGTCAGGATTTACGAGAATGCTCAGAAATTGTATCTATGCTGGATGCGAAAATGCTGCAGCTGAATGAGGCCATTTTGGAGGCTAAGGCAGCTGCGGGCGGAGAACGAAAGGTAAGATAGATGAATATTATTAATATAGAAAATATTACAAAGTCATACACAGAAAGGAAGCTTTTTCAGAAAGCTTCTTTCTATTTGCAGGAAAATGAGAAAGTTGGAATTATTGGCATAAATGGAACCGGAAAGTCTACGCTGTTAAAAATCATTGCAGGAATGGAAGAGCCGGAGGAAGGTTCCGTGATTAAGGCGAATCATGTGGTTGTACATTATCTGCCGCAGAATCCGGAGTTTGATCCGAAAATGACAGTGATGGAAGCAGTACTTTCCAGTCATGACAATAATTGGAATTTGGAAAGTGATGCAAAGTCTATGATGACAAAGCTTGGAATTATGGATTTTTCACAGAAGGTGGGAGAACTGTCCGGTGGTCAGAGAAAACGTCTGGCATTGGTGGCAGCATTGGTGATTCCATGTGATGTATTGCTGTTGGACGAGCCTACCAACCATTTAGATTCTGCTATGGCAGACTGGCTGGAGGAAACCTTAAAAAAATGGCGCGGCACTTTAGTGATGGTAACACATGACCGTTACTTTTTAGATAGTGTCTGCAATCGGATTATTGAAGTGGACAGAGGCAGTATTTATAGCTACGATACAAATTATTCGGGATATCTGGAGCGAAAAGCAGAGAGAGAAGATATTGCATTAGCCAGTGAACGGAAGAGGCAGAGTATTCTGCGAAAGGAATTAGAATGGGTGAAACGGGGCGCAAGAGCCCGTACCACAAAACAAAAGGCCAGACTGCAGCGATACGAGGATTTGAAAAATCAAAGTGTATTAGAGGCAGACGGCAGTGTGGAGATGCATTCGGTTTCTTCCCGCATGGGAAAGACGACGGTTGAGCTTGAACATATTTCAAAAGCCTATGGAAGTAATGTGCTGATTTCTGATTTTAATTATATCTTTTTGAAAAATGACAGAATTGGATTTGTTGGGCCAAACGGAAGCGGCAAGACAACCTTGATGAAGATTATTACAGGCGCATTAGAACCGGACAGCGGCAAGGTAGTAGTGGGACAGACAATTAAAATCGGATATTATACGCAGGAGTTTGTTTTGGATGATAAAGCAGGGATTGCTTATATGAATCCAAACGAAAAAGTAATTGATTATATCAAAAATACAGCAGAGTATGTCCGTACAGAAGAAGGGCTGGTATCCGCATCTTCTATGCTGGAGCGTTTCTTATTTCCTGCATCAGTACAGTATAGTCCGATTGGAAAGCTTTCCGGTGGTGAAAAACGCCGTTTGAATTTACTGCGGGTACTTATGGAGTCGCCAAATGTTTTGGTTTTGGACGAGCCTACGAATGATTTAGACACAAAGACGCTTACTATTTTAGAAGATTATTTAGATAATTATGATGGAATTGTCATTACTGTTTCTCATGACAGATATTTCTTAGACCGTGTGGTACGCCGGATTTTTGCCTTTGAGGGCAATGGAAAACTGCGTCAGTATGAAGGCGGATATACGGAGTATATCAATCGTGCCAAAGAAGAGGGAATCCTTGTGACCACTGGTACAGGGGCTGGCGGCAGCAAAAAAGAGTCTAACGCACAGAAAGCTGCAGCAGAGAAGCCGGATTCGAGAGCAACCTGGAAGGGACCTAAGAAGCTGAAATTTACTTATAAAGAAGAACGGGAGTATGAAACAATCGAGTCTGATATTGAAGACTTAGAGACGAAAATCGAAGAACTGGATGCGAAAATGCTTACTGTTGCAAGTGATTTTGGCAAGTTGAATGCTTTGACAAAAGAAAAAGAGGAACTGGAGCAGCAGTTAGAAGAAAAAATGGAACGCTGGGAGTATTTGGAAGACTTAGCCCAGAGAATTGCAGAACAATAAATAATAAAAACAATCCTTATTTCCTATTGACCCAATTCGACTAATGTAATAGAATTGGGCCTGTTGTTTTCTTATCGACAAATGTCGTGTGATTTATTAAACAGAAAGTGACATATTTTAGGTGAAGAATGTAAAAAATATATTTTTTCTATCAAAATAAAATTAGGAAAAGAGGAAATTCCATATGATGAAGGTTTTTATATGTCCAGACTGCGGGTGGATGCGTGTCGTATCCAGAAGAAAGCAGGTGGAATGCTTTAAATGCGGGCAGTGGCAGATGACATTGTCTAAGATTGATTTTGTACAATATACCGAGATGACTGAACAGGAACGAAAAAATTATGCGGACGGATGGCTGTATATTCATAATCGAAAAGTCCGGATGGGAGCCAATAGATAGGCATCTACATAAAAAATTAATAAGCTATATAGGTGGTTTTTAAGAAAAAGAAGTTGTACTTTCTTCTAAATTGAGGTATTATTAGAATGATAATGAGTTGGTTCTAAAAGAATTAAAACGACTGTTTTATATTTATGGAGATATAAAACAGCTGCAGCAAAAGAAAATCACTTTAGGAGACAGACAAATGAGTAATGTACAGCAAAAAAAGAAAACGCAGGCGGGGGCAAAGAAACGCAAACAGAGAAATAAGATTATTCTCATTGTTGTTGAATTAGTTGTGCTTGCAATTCTGGCAGTAGCATTGTATGGTATTTCAAAGCTGGATAAGATTCAGAAAGATTCGAATTTCAAGTTCGAGGATGTAGAAGTGAATGAAGATATCCAGTCAGAAGCGTTGGCGGTTATGGATAATTTTAAGACAATTGCCGTATTTGGTTTGGATAATCGTTCCAATGGTAATTTAACATCCGGTAACAGCGACGTACTTATTATTGTAACTATTAATAATGACACGAAGGAAGTAAAGATGTGCTCTGTATATCGTGATACATACTTAGATATCGGAGGCGGTAAATTTAGAAAATCTAATTCAGCATTTACATCAGGAGGCCCACAGGCATCTATCTCTATGTTGAATAAGAATTTAGATTTGAATATTACAGATTATGTAACAGTAGATTTTAATGCGGTCGTTAATTGTGTTGATTTATTAGGCGGTATTGAGTTAACGATTACAGATGAAGAAGCACACTTAATGACTGGTTATATGGAAGAAATTAATAAGCTTACCGGTCATAATTCAAAGGTTCCGGAAAGCGGCGGTACTTATATGCTTGACGGTGTACAGGCTACAGCTTATGCGCGTATCCGTTATACAGCCGGAGATGATTACAAGAGAACAGAACGTCAGCGTGACGTAATTATTGCGATGGCGAAAAAGGCTCAGCAGGCAAACTTAAAGACCATTAATTCTATTATTGATGAAGTATTTGGTGATATTGCAACAAGTTTCAGTAATGCAGATTTGATTGCTCTTGCAGCAAAGATATTTGATTACCAGATTACCGGCAGCGCAGGTTTCCCATTTACAAAGAACACGGTTACATTAGGTTCAAAGGGTAACGTAGTAGCACCGTGTACTTTAGAGACGAACGTTATAGAACTGCATAAGTTCTTATACAATAATGAGACATACGAACCATCTTCAACTGTAAAAGCAAACAGCATGAAGATCGAGTCAGATACTGGTTTTGGACCAAATGATGGATATTAAAATGAAATGGCCCGCCCCAAAGATAGGGGCGGGTTTCATTATTCCATTGAAACATAGTTCATATTTTTTTGATATTTTCGTCACAAAATAAACACAATTTATAGGTAAACTTATTTTAGAAATACATTATAAGCAGAAAGGAAAGAAATATGGATAATCAGAATTATAATAATGAAAATAATAATATAAATGAAAATTCTTATAGCTGGCAGCCAAAGCCGGATGTGCCGCAGCAGAATCGGTATGAACAGCCGGGATTTACTTTTTATAATGGAAATAGTTATCAGCAAAACGGAAATACGCAGTGGCAGGATAATACACAGTATCAGAGTAATGCCGGATATCAGAACTATACACCATATGAAGAGCCGGAAAAAAAGAAGCCAAAACGTGAGAAGAAGCAGCGAAACAAAAATGGTTTTGGTGTAAAATTAGTGAAATGTGCTGCGTTGGCAGTAGTATTTGGTTTAGTGGCAGGCAGTGTTATGGTTGGAGTACAGTATGCTGCCACACCTCTATTGGGCGGCAGTAATAATGGAAATGTTTCGAGCCAGCCTGCCGGAACGGGATCTGATAGTAGCAATATTGCATCTACAGCAGTGTCTAACACATATGTAGCATTAGATGTATCCGATATTGTTGATGAGGTAATGCCGTCGATTGTAGCTATTACCAATATCAGTGAGACAGAATTACGCAGTTTTTGGGGTTCTCAGACTTATGAAAGCACCAGTGCGGGTTCTGGTATTATTGTAAGCAGTGATGACGATTATTTATATATTGCGACAAATAATCATGTAATCGATGGCGCGAAAACACTGACAGTGACTTTTTCAGATGGAGCTACCGTGAGTGCAGAGGTAAAAGGAGCCGATCCATCGATTGACCTTGCGGTTGTAAAGGTTGCATTAAGCAGTATCGAGGATGGTACTATGGATACGATTAAGGTAGCCTCTTTTGGAGATTCTGATAAACTTCGTGTAGGAGAAGCAAGTATTGCGATTGGAAATGCCTTGGGATATGGACAGTCAGTGACAATGGGATGTATCAGTGCATTAAATCGTGTAGTTACTGTAGCAGATTCTAACAGCAGCATCAGTTACACAGCGGAGCTGATTCAGACAGATGCAGCAATCAATCCGGGTAACAGCGGCGGAGCATTATTGAATTCCCGCGGTGAGGTAATCGGGATTAATTCTGTAAAATATGCAGATACGGATGTAGAAGGAATTGGCTATGCGATTCCGATGAGTACGGCTGCACCAATCATTGAGGAATTGATTACCAAAGAAAAAGTAGACGAAAGCAAAAGTGCATATTTAGGAATTTCAGGTCTGGACGTAACAAGTGAAGTAATTGAAGGATTAGAAATACCAAATGGTGTTTTTGTTGTGACAGTTTTTGAAAATACTGCGGCAGCAAATTATGGTATTCTGCCGGGAGACATTATTGTAAAATTTGATGAAAAGGAAATTATTTCTATGGATTCCCTTACTTCGACATTACAGTATTATGAGGCTGGAAGCAGCGTTAAAATTACAGTAATGCGTTCTAATAGGGGACAGTATCAGGAACAGGTACTTGATGTTGTGCTTGGAAAGAAGAATTAATGATATAGCCCACGATTTTTTACCAAATCGTGGGCTATAATAGTTATTGAGACAACGGATTCCAGCGTCCCCGCAAATAGTGGATTAAAAACATAAGGAATAGAAGCAGGTTATGTGTAATCATGCATGCCCATGCAGATACAAGTCCGAATCCCAATATTTGTGTACAGATAAAGGTACCGATGATACGGATACCCCACATGCCAATGATGTTGTATACAAAAGGAGTAATGGTTTTTCCAACGCCCTGCAAAATACCTTCAATGATAATGGAAACGCCGTAAAATGGCTCGGATAAAGCTACCATGCGAAGAACGGTAGAGCCTAAACGGATGACTTCAGGGTCTTTTGTGAATAATTCCATCATAGCCGGAGCAAAAACGAATAAAAGACCGCCTGTGAAAATCATGAGAATGACTTCAATGGCAATAATTGTACGGGCAAAGTCCTTCATGCGCTGTTTGTCATTGGCCCCTAAAGCGTTTCCTGCTAAAGTGGCAGCGGCAGTCTGCATACCGTAACCTGGAATATAAAAGGCAGATTCTACGGTATTTGCAATGGTATGTGCAGCAGTAGAAATATCACCCAATGAATTAATCATTGAGGCAAAGAATACATACCCAAGTGAGGTGCCAAAACGCTGCAGCATATTCGGAAAGGCAACCTTTAAGCAAGGTTTAAGGATTGTCATGTCAGGCGTAAGCTTTTGACCGCGTGGGGAAATAACAGGGTGTTTCCAAAGGGCGATTGTCATGTAAACCCCGCCTAAGGTAAAGGCAATTGCACTGGCAATTGCAGCACCAATGACACCTAAACCTGCACCTGGAATGGTAATTTCCAAGCTTCCCAGTGTGTAAACAGTTGTTGGGAAAATCAGAAAAAAGTTTAGGATGATGTTGATAATATTAATGCAAATACCCACACGCATAGGTGTTTTCGTATCGCCTGCGGCACGCAGTACTGTACCAAAGATAATGGTTGCGGCACGAGGCAGCATTGGTGCATAAATAATAGCAAAATAAACGGCAGCCAAATTTTGAATGGCAGGGTCTACTTTCATCCAGACTGGAACCATACTGCTTAACGAAAGCGTCAGAATGGTAAATAGAATACCGGTTACAATGGTAACAAAAACTGCCTGAGCAGTATAGCTCGAAGCTTTTTCTTTCTCACCGGCACCATAAGAACGGGCAATAAAGGTAAGAAAACCGACGCCGAGTGCACCTACAGAGCTGCCCACCAGCCAGTTTACGGTGCTGGTGGCACCGACTGCGGCAGTTGCCTGCGTGCCAAGAGTTCCGACCATTGCAGTATCAATATATTGAACAGCAGTCTGCATTAACTGTTCAAACATCGTAGGCCATGCCAGTGTAAAAATAGCTGGCAGCATTGCCAGATGATTCTTTTTTGTCTTTTGCTGTGTCATAAAACATCCTTTCAAAAAGTCAATCTTGCGGAATAAAATGTTCTCTGATATGATAATACTATCGAATTGTTCGCAAGGCAACAAATTATTGCTTTGAATAAAACAAATAAAAGAGTTAAAAATAGTAGTATTTGGAGGTTTTACAATGGCATTACATGTAATGGATGAAGCGAATCGTTGTCTGCAGTGTAAGGTACCGAAGTGTCAGAAAGGGTGTCCAATCAGCACCAATATTCCGGAAGCTATTCGCTTATTAAAAGAGAACAAATTAAACGAAGCAGGAAGAATGTTATTCGAAAACAATCCGCTGACAACGGTCTGCAGTATTGTATGCAATCATGAGAAACAGTGTGAGGGAAATTGTGTTTTAAATAGAAAAGGTGCTCCGGTGCATTTTTCTGTTATTGAGAATTATATTTCTTCGACCTATGCAAATCAGATGACAAAAGGTCCGGCACCTTCTAATGGAATGCGTGTGGCAATTATCGGTTCCGGTCCGGCTGGTCTTACGATTGCGATTATTTTAGCAAGATATGGCTATCAGGTAACGATTTTTGAAGGAAAAGATAAGATCGGCGGTATTCTGCGTTATGGTATTCCGGAATTCCGTCTGCCAAAATCTGTATTAGATGACATTGAATACAGACATTTGGAATTAAAGGGCATTAAGGTACGTCCAAACACCAATATCGGTTTTGCTATTACGATTGAAGATTTATTCCGTGATGGTTATAAAGCGATTTTCGTTGGTACAGGTGTATGGAAACCAAATACTCTTCATATCAAGGGAGAAACATTGGGACATGTTCATTATGCAATCAATTATCTGAATAATCCGGATAGCTATAAGTTAGGAGAAAAGGTAATTGTAATTGGTGCAGGAAATGCGGCTATGGACGTAGCAAGAACAGCAAGACGTAAAGGTGCACAGGAGGTTACCTGCTTTTCTATCACAAAGAAGATTGCAGCAAGTGAACATGAATTTACTTATGCACAGTTAGAAGGTGTAAATTTTGAATATAACAGACGTCCGGTAGAAATTACGGATGATGGTGTAATTTTCATGGATGTAATCGAAAATGAAGACGGAAGTATTACCGATGTGGAAGGCTCAGAAAAGCTCTTCCCGGCTACAAGTGTATTGATTTCTATCAGCCAGGGACCACAGTCACAGTTGGTGAAAACAACAGAAGGATTAAAGGCTACTCCAAGAGGCTTGTTAGATGCAGATGAAAACGGACGTACTTCAAGACCGGGTGTATTTGCTTCCGGTGACGTTGTAAATGGTGCAAGAACCGTAGTAGAAGCGGTTGCCCGCAGTAAAGTAGTTGCAGAATCAATGCATGAATATATGCAGGGATTAAAAGAACAGGAAGAAGCAGAAGATAAATAAGAGAAAAAAGACAGGAGCATGAAAACTTTCTGCTCCTGTCACTTTTTATTTCTTCAAAAATTATTCTGTTGTAAAGTTATCGAAGTAACCCTGAATTAAAATGATTGGTGTACCCTTGTCACCGGAACCGGAAGTAAGGTCACATAAGGAACCAAGTAAATCTGTCAGCTGTCTAGGAGTAGTACCCTGAGAAGCCATATTTCCAACAAGGTTGTCCTGTTTTGATTTAATGCTGTTTGCAATTGCTTCTTTTAATTCAGCACCGCTTAAGTTCGCGAAATCATTGTCTGCAAGATATTTTAATTTTAATTCATTTGGTGTACCGATTAAGCCGTCTGTGA
>CAYYZV010000021.1:0-19020 GCA_964476275.1 uncultured Roseburia sp. | reverse complement strand
GTCTGGAATTGGTTGCCTTCTTTGAAGCCATCTACCAGTGCTTTTATTGCCTGTGGATGGTCGCCTGTAGGCTTATATTCGGAGTGTAATATGAATTTATCCATGATTTTCCTCCTTTTTCACGCATTTGTTATAATTACTATCAGCCACAAAACTTGATTTTGCGACTCTGTAACACTAAACAACACGCCCTGAAACAGCTTGGACTATTCATCAGGGCATACGAGAATAGTGTACCAAAATCGGCATAAAAAATATAGAGGTCACAAGTACCTCTATAATCTCTCTATCGTCACCATACACATCAATCGTAATGATTTCCTTTGCATGCAAATTATTGTCCTGCAAAAGCTTTTTAAAGTATTTCCACTGGAAATCTTTACTTCGTATCCCACCATATGTAGAGCAACATCCAATAATACGCATCCCCATACAAAGGGGCGAATAACTACTCTATGTAATCCATCTTATTTAATTGTCATATATCTTTCGTCATAATATCGGGGGCAATTTCTATCCCGAAGTATTTATTTCACTATATGGCATTCATACCCCCTGCATACATTTTTTACAATATATGCAGGGGGTATGTTTGTATTAAAGGTGATTTTGAAATGATAGCAGTATCACTACATGTTTTTTTCTAAAAACATTTCACCTCTATTTTAGATCTATAATCCAAGCTTCTCTTTTATCTCTTCACGAATCTCATACGCACTGAAACGCATTGGGATTTCATATGTTTCTTCTGGACTGTGCTGAGTATCCCAAACTTGGGCATAAAACGGATTCTTTCTTGCAATCTTTGGATATGCCCAGCTATTCTTCATACACTCCGGACACCAGTGACCACCATGAAGTGCTGCATTGACAGATAATTTAAATTCGTGTCCGAATGCGCATCTCCACTTAACCGGTTCATAAATATCTGACGGTTCACCATCGAGATATTCTCCTCCACGGTACTTGGCCGCTTTCTGAAGATCCTCAGTTGTCAAATTTTCTAATCCCTTTTCTTCCTCATATCCATGATTCAAGAATGTTTCTTCCTCACTTGGACGATGAAGATCATATTTCGTACCAATGAGTTTATGTTTTTCCTCTAATGAACCATAAAAGGCCTGAATCCATTCGATACGGTTATTCCCTTCTGCCCAGATTGGACCTAATTCTCTGCTTGCAATTCTCTGGTTGTTTGCTTTCATGCCTTCGATATTTGGCATCATTGCCGCAATCATTGGATTTTTCATCATACGTTCCATCTCTCCACGTACGCCTGCCCAGTATTCCTTACCTGGAATACAGCGGAAATGAAGATGATTTTCAAGAATATCTGCGTCCGTATAGTATTGACCATGGAAATTAAATCTCGCCATCATTTCCGGTGGATATACATCCTCAAATGAGAATCCCATTGGCTCCAAATTCAAATTCATAAATTCCCATGTTGTAAGGCGGTAATCTTTACCACTGCTCAAATTGTACGCCTTACGCCAAAAACTTTCATCAACCCAATCTTCACATAAATTTGCCATACAAATACCAGATTCAATCTGTGTACTCCATTCCAATACATTGTTTGGTGGTTGGTGAAACATAATTGGTTCTCCCGCTGCAGTCTCCGCACTAGGATGCTGCCCTGTTTGACGAATAGATACCCAATATTTCAGTCCGCTGTCAAACACTGCCGCCTCTGAGAATACCTTTGAAAGCGCATAATAATCATGGATAGATGGATTCATTGGATCACCTACCCGACCAAAATGTACAGGTTCCAGGCGGCTTCCTGTCATAGCAACAGTTCCGATGTAAGCAAAATGTACTTTATCCGGGTCTGGTTGTTCTTTGATCGCTTTGATGATGTTTAATGTAGAACCTATATTCGTATATAAGGTTTCTTCCGGATACTTGTCCGCTGCTGGAGATACCATTGCACCAATGTGAAGAACATAATCACTTCCATCCACACATTTTTTTATTGTGTCGTAATCACACATATCTCCCCATACCACTTCTAATGCCGGACATGCATATTTTTTCAAAAGCTCTTTGTTTTTATTAGATGGTCTTGCCAGTACACGTACTTTAAATCGATTACTTCTTGCCAGGAGCTGTTTCATAGTCTGTCCGCCCATCATTCCAGTGGCTCCTGTCAGGAAAACAACTTTCTTTGGTCTAGCAGCATATTTATGGATATCTTCCTGATCAAATGTTAAGGCTACATCCATCGCTTCTCTTGTTGCGTTAAGTGCACGTCTTGCCATTGCAGCGTCGCCAATTTCAAAATAGCCTATTTCATTCTTATAACAAACTTCGGCAAGATTACTTCCATCACGTTTCTTAGAACCAATTGCAAGAACTGCTGCATCACACGGAAACTCGACTTTTTTACCATCTTTTTCACCGATAACGACGCCGTCACCAATTCCTGTAACTATTACAGATGTAACTGTGATAATGCCTGCTTTCTGAATTTCTTCACCAACACAGATTTTCCTTGTAGAACCCATGTCAGAACATATATCTGGTAACATTTCTAAAACAGTAACCTTTGCTCCTTTTGCTGCCAGATATTCTGCTGTCTCCACACCAACTAAGCCACCGCCGATGACTACTACATTACCGCCCACCTTCTCTTTTCCATTTAGCACATCATGAGAGACTTTTGCCTTATCAACTCCCGGAATATTAGGAATAACCGGTTCTGCACCAATTGCATTGATTACAGAATGTGGCTTGATTGCTTCTATTATCTCAGGAGTAACTTTCGTATTCATCCGAATATCTACCCCAAGGTGCTCTGCTTTCTTCGCCATAGAAATAACGGCTGCTTTCATCTCGCATTTTCCAGGTGCTTCTCCTGCTGTTAAAAATTGCCCACCAAGAGTATTCGTTGCCTCGCAAAGAATCGGATTATGACCACGTTTTTTCAGTATGATTGCAGCTTCAAGTCCTGCAATACCGCCTCCAGCTATCAATACAGTCTCAGGTTTATTCGTAACTTTGATTTCACACTCTTTTTCTCTTCCTAAGGCAGGGTTTCTAAGACATGTGATCTGCTCACGATCCATGTTCTCGAATCCATCATAACATCCCTGATTACAGCCAACACAATAATCTATATCTTCCACATTACCTGCTTTTGCCTTATTACAAAAATCAGGATCTGCAAGCTGAGCACGCCCCATAACAACCATGTCAACTTTATCTTCCCTTATGATTTCTTCTGCCAATTCCGGTGTATTAATACGCCCTACACCAATAGTAAGCATACCAGTTTCTTTACGAATTCTTGCAGCATTGTTAATATTGAATCCTCTTTCAATGTCTACAGGTGGAACTTCAAATTTCAGAGCGGCGGAAAGAATATTACCTCTTGAAACATCAAGAACATCCACCCCCGCTTCATTTGCAAGTTTACAGAAATCAATTACTTCCTCTACGGTAAGCCCGCCCTCTAAATAATCGTCATGTGCGTCTATCCTCATGAAAAGGGGCATGTCTTCCGGTATATTTGCACGAATCGCGCGTATACATTCCAGTGGAAATTTTACGCGGTTTTCAAAACACCCACCATATTCATCTGTTCTGCGGTTAATACCTCCAGACAAGAAAGAATGTGGAAGATATGTATGTGCACAGTGAAATTCAACACAATCAAATCCTGCCTGCACTGCACGATTTGCGGCTTTTCCGTAAGCTTCAACTACTTCTGCAATCTGTTCCTTAGTAATACCAGGAATTGTCATTTCCTTGCTAATCGGCATATCACTTGGAAGGAGAATCTGAGCTGTCTTGTCTGAAGACACCGCCAATGCCCCAAGCCATAACTGCAACCCGGCTTTTCCTCCTTCTTCATGAATCGCATCTGTCAATTTCTTTAGCCCAGGAATATACTGGTCCTCACTAATAGACAGAAATCTTCTTGGTGCACTTGGAGTATGCACGCTACAAACTTCTACAATATTTAGTGCAGATCCACCTCTTACTCTTGCTACATGATAATCAATCAACTTCTGAGTAACATAGCTTCCTTTTCCAGAAAATTTTGTCCCCATCGCAGGAAGAATAATGCGGTGCTTTAATTCCATTCCCTTGATTTTAATCGGACTAAACAAGTGTTCAAACATAGTGTTCCCTCCTTTTGTTTTCTCAGCGGTCTCGGAAACTCTACAACGCCCAAGATTCCGCCATTTTTACTAATTACATTTTTTGTTTTAGCTCAACATTTCTGCATATTTTCTGTATATTTTTTCAATATACACTTGACATTTCCTGCCCTGCATCAGGCTCAAATCTTCAGCTCCTTCAGTCTTATGCTGGACCAGAAGAAACTCAGTCTTACTGAGTGGGTGGAAGACCTTTCCAAGGAAATGGCGCTGCCCCCTCGCCTGCGGCAAAAGGGACTCGTGCGCCTGTAAAAGCAGCTGTTTATCTTCCACCTATGGACGCTGCATATATACTAAACCTGACTGGGACATCCGTCTTTATCCGCCTGTTCCAAGAGGTACGGAAAAATATAAAAAAACGTATAATAACCGGACAGGTTCAGAACGTGTTAATAACCGAATTCTCAATCATTATCATCTGCATGACATGAGAATTCATAGAAAGAAAAGATATTCATTTTTTACCATGATAGCCGGCATTAATATTCATTTAGATGCAAGAATAAAAGTACATACTTCTAATGCCACATGATATTGCAAACCAATATGTCTCTTTCAGCCAGCCATTGGGCGGCTTTATCGTTATGCCTATCATTCTCTTTTCCTTCAATAAATTGCCTCATAATCTCTTTTGCATAAAAATCAATTATTTATATATTAGTTTCCGAGACTACTCTTTCTTTAACCTACCATATACAGAAACATGAATGTCAATGAGAATAAAATCCACAAAAAAACAGCAGTGTTACTACCACAAAATCAATTTTTTTTGGTAAAAATAACGAAAAAAATTAGGTTGAAATATTGTATTACTTTTTTGAATGTACAGTCGACTGTACATTTTTAATTTATGTTATAATACATTTATTCTGGAAAGGAGGCTAAATGTGAGAATTCAGGAAGTATGTAAAAAAACAGGTTATACGAAAAGAACCATACACTTTTATATTAATGAAGGATTGCTTTCTCCTGTTTTAGACAAGCCGAATGGACACTATGAATTTTCTGAAAAGGACTGTGAGCATTTACTGTTAATTCATGTTTTGCGAAATGCTGGCTTATCAATTTCAGCAATACGTTCACTTATAAACAAACCAGAAACTATCAGCCATTTTCTAAATCAAAGAATTAAGTCTATTCAAAAAGAACAAAAATATTTGGAACAGCTTTCCTATAGTTTGAACTATGTTATGGAAAACCTCCCCATCAACCCTCAGTTTAGTGATATTTTCAACCTATGTAATAATGCCGATATACCATGTCCGATGTCAGAAACGGACTCCATTGAGTATGATAACTATGACAATATGCAGGTAAATCGTTTCTTATGGGGTGTCTTTCTCCCTGATACACCTCTGACCGAATATCAGGAATTTCTTTGGGAAAAACTCAACAAAATGACCATCAGCCCCGATAATGAAGATGGACGCAAGCTTAGTCATTTTTTCAATTCATTGCCAGCAGATAATATTGATCGTTTTTTTGCAAAACAAGCATCTCATATTAAATATATTGCTGAATTGGATGACTGCGAAAAATATGCTGAAGAAATGAAAGATAGAATAAATATATTTTTAAGTAACCCAAAAGATGTTCTCGATTGGAAAAATTACTATGAATTACTAATACACCCACAGGTACGAATATATAACGGCGAAATAGGTAAACTTGCTTTCGAAATGAGTCCGCTGTTCGTCCGCTATTGCAATAATATTCATACCTCGTGCGAGCTTGTGTACAAATGGTTACAATCAAAGGAAGGAAAGAAACTTCTCCAAATAATCCAGAAAGAACTTAATGGTTACATTCATTTAGAATCCTGTCATTATGGAGAACTAGAAGTCATGGCAAATTTGCGACAGATAATTTTGGGCGAAAAATGGTAGATGTTCGAATCTTTTCATGTAAAGACTTTTGTAAAAAAGACCTAGTTAGGGCTATGTCTAGTGCTAGACTAGGTCTTAATTATTTCTTTTCGGTATTTCATTGTTTAAACAGCTATTAGTAACCATCCCCTGTCATACAGAAAACCTTTTTTATCTGCTTTTCAAGCTAAAATACAACAGTATAAACTTTCCGCTTCACAACTTATAATCCCTTAATATAAGCTTTTAATTCCTCAAATCCACCATGTGGATATTTTGAGATATCTTCATTATTTTTATTAATCATACAGTCTGTAAGAAGAAATACCTTCATTCCCAGAGAAGATGCTGCTTTCATATCCTCCACTACATCATTTCCGATCATCACACATTCTTCTGGCTGACATTCAATCTTTTCTAATATTTCTATATAGTATTTTGGATTGGGTTTTGAATAATGGCTGTTTTCATAAGTTGTATAATAACAAAAGTCATCTGGTGAAACTCCAGCCCAATTCATACGCACATTCGTTGCGACTACTGGAAAAATCGGATTAGTTGCAAGTACTACCTTTTTCTCATCTTTTTTTGCAAGATCCACAACTTCTTTTGCTTCTGCTTTGAATCCACAGGACACTTTAGTTTCCCAAAATTCATTTTGATAAAATTCATCAAATATGGGCTTGTCTTCAATTGTTTTTTTCCCATAAATCTTTACAAATTCATCCCAAAACCTTTCCTCATTTAATACACTTCCGTCATTTTTTATCATAGCACCAACACCAACTCGTAAACTTCTAAATAAAAGTTCAGGCTCATAACCTAAAGGTTCAAGTTTTTTGGATAAAAGTCTCAAACTTACTTTTGTAACTTCATCCTGATCCATAGGTAATAAAGTTCCATCTAAATCAAATAATATTGCTTTCACTTCCATTTCTATACGCTCCTTTTTACTTTTCACATTCAAACTATGCTAAGTTTTATTATTATTTAAATGCCTTTCATGCAATACATTATTAAATCTTATATATCCAACATCAGAACTGACGTTGGATATACAAAAATATAGTAACTATTTATTTACATCCGCCACATCTGGCGCAAGATTCTTTCCACAACTTATCTGCGGTTATCTTCCAGTTTTCGGCATAGGGCTTGGTCTTGTTGCAGAGATGAGCAACGGTCTCCAGACTCTCGTAATCTGTGCTGACCGCACCTGTTGCCTTGACCATGGCTTGCAGTAACTCCGGATTTTCCAGCATAGGACAAGGCCGGAGCATGTTCTCGTTGAAAGGCTGCATATTATAGTAAGCCTTAAATAATGGGCTTCTCAGAGCGTCTAGCAGACTGGTATCATGGATGTTGCAGTTGGAGTAATGAATAAATACACATGGTTCCACATCGCCCTTTGCATTGATGTGCAGGTAGTTCCGGCCACCAGCAATACAACCACCTACATATTCCGCATCGTTCTGGAAATCCATGGTGAACAAAGCCTTGTTTTCCCGGTGAGCACGGATGCGATGATAGACTTCCTCACGCTGTTCGGGCGTGGGCAATAGTTCCGTGACAGCACCGTTGCCTACAGGCATGTAATGGAAGAACCAGCAGAACAAAGCTCCGGAATCAATCATGTAGTCAAAGAACTTCTCGCTGGTAACGTCCTTATAGTTGACACTGGTGTAGCAGGTGGATATACCAAATGGCAGCTTGTTTCTTTTCAGCAGACACATGGCATTTGCCACCGTGTTATAGATACCCTTTCCCCGACGGGAGTCATTGGCATCTTCAAAGCCTTCCAGAGAGATGGCTGGCACAAAATTTTTTACCCGCAGCATTTCCTGACAGAATTTCTCGTCAATAAGCGTACCGTTGGTGAAGGTTAGGAACATACAGTCGGGGTGCATTTCGCAGATTTTGAACAAGTCCTCCTTGCGCACAGTAGGCTCGCCGCCTGTGTAAATATACATATAAGTACCCAGTTTTTTTCCTTGACAGATGATGGAGTCAATCGTTTCCAGACTCAAATTCAGCTGGTTACCGTATTCTGCCGCCCAACAACCAGCACAGCGGAGATTGCAGGCCGAGGTAGGGTCCAGAAGTATAGCCCAAGGAACATTACATCCATACTTTTCTTTGCTCTCTTTCTGTATTGCGCTACCCTTGAAGCTAGCATTAAACAGGAAGTTCTGGAAGAAAGCTTTCCGAACACCATGTTCCAGCTCGTACAGCCGCAGGACCAGCTGATACCAGTTGTTCTTCTCAGTGATTACAGTACGAAGAACTCTTCTCTGGGACTCATACCAGCCATCGGGAGCGACCTTATCCACCATTTCCATAAGCTTAGGCAGGTTTTCGTCAGGATCGCCTTCGACATATCTCAGTGCCTGATTGACTGCAAAATTCTGAATATTTTCTTTAATCGAACTCATTTTCATTTTCACCTTTCTCTTCTTGTAGTAAGACCAATTTTAATCAAGTATATTGCAATTTTTCATTTTCACCATTGGATAAAAATGAAAAATGTCCAAATTTTAGGCAAAATCAAAATACGTGACTTTTTGGGACATTTTCTGGTTTTGTCCAGTGCAATAAATGAATTCTCTTTTTATACTAATTTAAATGTAATAGATAAAAGGGAGGACAATACATTGGAAAACGTTTTCGATCGTCTCATGGTATATGCTTTTGTAAAAAAAGCAATTCACAACTTAAAGTATGACCCGGAACGTACCGTCCGCAATCTTATAGATATGGCCCTCCTTTTCACAGACAGTCGCTTTCAGCATGAATTTTATTCCAGTGCTCAAAACCTGCTTTCCAATGAAAAAAGCTGTTATTATACATTGTTAAAGGAAACGATTACACAGGTTAACGAAGAAACACTCTTAACTTTCAGTATGAATCTTGGCTGCAACGGTCTGTATGAAGGCTCTATGAAAATCCGGGACACTGAACAGAAAGAGCATTATAACATTCCCTGGACAGCTCCTTTGTGATTTTCTGTGATTCAAGTGAAGTGATTTGGGATATTCTGGACAATGCAGATGATATCCGAAACATTGCAATCATGGTTCCCTTTGACAGGGATGCAGATGTGGTATGCCATATTCTTCAAGCCTCCGGAATCCTCTATGGACTATACTATACTTATACAAGCAAAGATATTGACTACATTGAAAGTGGCGAATTACTGCATGACATGGAGCAACTACATCCAGCAGTTGCTGTTCTGAAACCACAGTTTTTTGTCAAGAAGAACTTCGGAATCGTGTCTACAAGTGGATCACAAAAGTGCGACTGGAGCAGCAATTCAAAACTATCCCCTGGGAGATGTATGACGATACACTACTGATTGACGGGATAATCTCCAAGCGGGCAGTCTGGGTGGGCTTCGATGATGACGGTCAGCTTTGCACTGCTCAGGGTGTTGACCGAACTTATGGTCTGAATATCTTTATCAACGATCTGTCTACTATTCTAAAGCAGGCCTTTTCCTAACGGAAAGGAGTAACTAACACATGACTACTAAAATTGGTGTAGTGGATGTCGGCGGTGGTTTCCGCGGAATATATGGTGCTGGTGTGCTGGATTACTGCATACACAACGGAATCTGGTTTAATCTTGGTATCGGCATCAAGGACATCAATAAAGAAGGATGGTACCTCGTACATATCAGCTAAGTACTTGAAAGTAAGAAGATTTGCATCACAAGTCAGATTCATATAGACGATCCATTTAGATCTAGGAAGCAGGCTCTTTTGTACTGCGCCAATAAAAGTCTTGTGATAGCTGCATAACATTTCTGATAAGCCGCTGTGTTCTGCCTGCCTTAAAAAAATCTGCTCTGCATGAGAGCCACTCAAATAGCATGAGAATGCTTCGACATTGTACGGGGAGAGACCTGCTTCCTGTATCAATTCACACACTTGTTAGTCCTTTTTCTATTTCGTTTATCATCTGTTTCAGTCACCTCTTTATATTTAATACCGGAAAGGGCGAATGATCAGTCGCAAAAAACTTACTATTATAATTCTTATGCCGTATTTTATAATATTTCCTTCTATGATAACTCATTGACCAAATAACGAAGATGCCGTATTTTAAGACACTTCTGTTTTTTGTCCAAAAGCGAAAGATTGAACTGGACATATTCCTTTAGTATAATAGAAAGAAACGAGTAATCAGCACAATCTATATGATAATACCTACAGATTGGCTCATTCCTGGTATTACCTTAATTGACGAGACTAATCTGTGCAAAGCGGGTAAGCCTCGCTTTGCATTAGGAGAGATAAATATGCCAGATTCATCTATGACCAAACAAGCAATGTCCAATGCGTTAAAAGAATTATTAGAAGAACAACCTTTTGAGAAAATCCGCATTTATGATATCTGTGACCGATGCCACATGAATCGGAAGAGCTTTTACTATCATTTCCGGGATAAGTACGATTTGGTAAATTGGATATTTGATACAGAGTTTGTTGCTTTTATGAAAGTACACCAGCCAGATGGTTCTAAAATAGGCTTTTCCATTGACGATCAATGGAGAAGTTTAGAAATCGCTTGCCACTATTTTTATGAAAACAGACGGTTTTACCGCAAGGTTCTTTCGGTGCAAGGACAGAACTCCCTTTCTTCCCATTTCCGGGAACTTTTGTACCCTATTCAGCGTTTTCGGATTGGAGAACTGTTGGAGCAGGAAGATGTGCCGATGATGGTCTATGATTTTGTAGTGGACGGAATTGACCGTGCCATTGAACTGTGGATTCTGGACAGAGATTGTGTCCCGGTGGAGGAATTTATGTACACTCTAAAAAAGGTGGCGCAGGTTCTCTTAAAGACATTTAACAAACGAATCGAAGAGCATCCACAATGGCTGGAATAAAAAATGTCCTTGCGGCAATCAAAATGTCAATGGGAGCTGTTCTTGTCACATCGGAAATGAATTGCTATATCTTCTGAATGCGACGAGAGAAAGGAGCAAATCTGTGAATGCAGGTTATGAATTGATGGCAGAAAAAGAAGCTATGTGGGCATAAATGCTTTTGTAAGTTTTAAGAGACAACAACATTCCACATACCTCCTTGCCTGTTCACAAGACAGTACGGTAAGTACAAACCCATACACAAACTACGCTTAATAAAGGAGATTCCACTCTGATAAAAAGACATTAACAAGCCAATCGTTCTCATAATCCTAAGCCCTATCTGCTCTGCAACATCCCTTCCTTTTGCTTCATCCATCAACAATAAATCTGCGTGAATTCCATTTGACAAAATGATAGCTTCAAATACATAGTCGGGAATCGGCATTACTCGATAACTTGACTCCGTTTCCAGCCATACTCTATTCCTGTGAAAGAATTTCTGCTATCTTTTCAATCATTTCCTCTTCTTTCAAACGGAACTTAATCTCTACACGTCTGGAAGCCGCCATGTCAATCTCCATCATCGGATTACCATCTGCATCTGTTTTATAAACAGGCGCACTGTAGGAACGGCCATTTACCGTCAAAAGCCCCTGTAGCTGCTCAATCTGTGTCTTATTCAGACCATTTTTCTCATTTAGACAAAACTTCGCTACCGAATTTGCTCGACTGTAGGATAATTCCATGTTACTCTGGTAGTCTCCATCTGTATCCGTATGGCCTTCGATAATAATTTCAGCTATGTAATCACGGTACTGATCCTGTAAAAGCACTCCCAAATATACCGGAATTGCAGCCTTTAAAACCTGCTGGCTTTCTGATGTAAGCGTAGCGCTATTGTATCGGAATAAAACATCAGAAGAAAAGGTAATTGAACCTGTTTTTACATCCACCTTCATACTGGAATCATTAAATGTGGACTGTAATGCTAAAATAATATCTGTTCGAATCCCTACAATATCCTGCAATTCACTCTTCGTTGCCGTCAGTTCTTTTTGTGCATTCTCGATCTCTAAATAGGCATTATTCAATTCTTCCTGCGTCAATGCCGCCTGGTCATATGCCGCCTGAAGTTCTGCCAAAGACAATGCCAGTTCCTTATTTGATTTTTCAATCTCCAATCTGGAATTTTCCAAATCGATCATTGCAAGCTCTAACTGTTCTTGTGCCGCATTTAATTCTAATTCCGTCTTATCCAAATCATTTGTCTTTTGATGGTAAATCATCAGGGTTATGGCAATAATCAGAATAAACATCAGCAGCAATGCAGCCATCATATCGGAATAGGACTGCCAATAGCTATGTTCTGCAAATACCTCTCTATTTTTTCTCTTATTTCTCATATAAATTCCTCATCTGATCAAATGCATACAATTGGCTGCTGATTTCATCGGACATCTGGCTGCATGCAGCTGAAATTTCTGCCTTCTGCGCTTCCAACTCTTTTGCAAAACGCTCCTGTCTCTCTAACACTCCGTTCATCACTTCCTGCATTCCACGGTTAACTGTTGCCAAAGTCTCTACTGCTTCCAATAATTCCTTATTATTCTGCACTGCCGTATTCTGTGTATTTGCCGCATATTTTAAGGCATTCCCAAGTTCCTTAAAATCCGCTCCCAGAGAAGCTCCCATCTGCTGTGTAAATTGATTTACTATGCGTTCCAAACCATCGGTCTGTTCCTTTGCTTCCCCTTTTAAAAGCTCTAAAATCTGTTTTAAGGCATTTGACATCCCTGCCTGATAAATCAGCATAGCCGCAGTATTCTCATCCTCTGCTGCCATAACAGGCATCACACACTGGCGGAACATATTCTGAAAATTCTCCAGTTTTTCGTAAGCATCTGCCATAATGCGCTTATATACAAAGCCAAAAACCAAAGAAAAGGAAATACCATAAACAGACGTATGGAATGCTACCTTCATACCCTCTAACAATGGTCCGACATTCTCTGAAATCGTAAAAATATTATCTCCGCTAAATGATGCCAATCCCATAGACAAACCAAGAAATGTACCTAAGATACCCAAACCTGTTAATGCCCCCGGCATACCGGAATTAAAAAAACTCTTTCCAATTCTATCTAATAAGTCTTCATTTATGTACTCATCAATATCGCAGACAGCCTTATAGCCTCGTTTTGTTTGATAATTCCTCATACGAAGCTGATATTTTACAAATGCATCATTTAATTCTGTATCCACAAAAACATTAGAACGGTTTTGATACTCTGTCCAAAGATTCTTCCCTTCTGTATTTTTATATTCCTCTTCGAACTGCTTCGTCTTAGACACCAGTTCTTCCGTACAGCTGTCTAATCTTTTAAAACTCACCAGTGAAATATACATCAGTACACCGATAAGCCCCAAAAATCCCACATTGATTACCAAATTCAGTACCGAACCTACATTTCCGGTAAACACTCCGTTTATGTATAAAATAAAAACAACTGTCACTACATAGACCGGAATCAATACATAATATAACTGCTTCTTATTCATATTAGCCCCCTATCTGCACACCTGCGATACATGATTCTTTGCATATTTATTTCGAATATATGTTCTATTATAGTATATCACAAAAAAAGAAAAAGTATAGAGGTAATTCCTACTTCTATACTTTTTTAAGAATTTCTTAATACTTTACTCTACGATCACAAGACCGTCCTCTTTGATGCTAACTGTCATGCCATCCTTCACATAGGAAAGAAACTCTTCTCCGAGACAGTCCACCACTGGCATTGATACATTATCCAGCCAAACATCTGCTAAAATTGCACCTGCTGCTGCAAGAGAATCAATATGATTCGCAAAAAGCATGCATGCCGGCTGCCGCTCCATAGCACAGGCACAATAAAGTACCAGACCTCCCGTAGTAGAGCCAATAGTCTGAGGCAAACAGAGTGCTTTTCCGGCCAACGGTTTTCCATACAAATCTGTATTATTCTGATCGCCGCACTTTGCTGTCTTATCTCCAAATTGCAGTGGGCTTTGAAGCGAAGCAAGTGTATTAAACCCCTCGTGACTGACAACTGCCTGCGCTTTTGCGGTTCCAGAAGTTACTACTCTTCCTTTAAATTCTCTCATACCTATTTGCCCCCTTTCGTAATCTGAGCAAGAATTTCATCATCTGTATAATAACGTGCCGTTGTATAGGTACGCAGCTTATTTGAAGATGTAATCACCGGCATCGACTTACACAACGGATTGTTCATATACATCAGTGGGCAAATATATGATGTAATGACACCTGCTGCCTTTAGTCTTGCCGCATAATCTGTTTTTTCAAATTCTTTCAAAACTGCCGGTGAAGCAGTAAATACTGTCGGAATAACTACTTTGCTGTTACCGGATGCTTTTAATCCAGCCTCCACCCTCTCTGTCCAGTCTTTTAACTGTTGTAAGCTCATATGAGGACAGCCCATAAAACAAAGCTTCGGCACCGCATTTTTGTCTTTCCAGATAATCGGATAGTTATTTTTTACACGCTCTAATTCTGCATCATCAATGACATAAACCTTTGCACCTTCTTTTATCAAGGCTTCTCCTGATTCCTTTGCTTCCGGGGTCAGATTCTCGATATGGTACAATCCTACAGCTCCATTAGAAGCCGTTGCAGCACCAAAATCCTTTAAATAAGTACAGGCTGCATCATCCAATTCTGTTCCGAGCCACTTGTCCAAACCCTTTACATATGGCACATCCTCCATGACTTTCATGCCGATAGCAGAACCAAGCAGCTGAGCTTCCGGTTTCTTTTTCGTCTTAATTTCGATAATCCATGACGCTTTTCTTCCTTCGTCAGTCAACAGTCCAAAGTACGGAACATAGCCTAAAACAGAACCCATAATATCCATAATACCTGAATTACGATTACAACGGGCACCTAATACAGAATTTGCATATACAACTGCAGACGACTCGGCCCAGCTTAAAACTTCTCCCTTCTTTGGTTTATTTCCTACTTCGTCCATATAACAGGTACAAGTAAACGCATCATCATTCATAAGTCCTAATTTTTTCAGCTGTTCCTCATAAAAATCCTGTTTACTATACATAAACTTGTTAAAAATTAATTTTTGTAAAAAGTTTGCCGGCACGTTTGGGTCCAATGGACGCGGATCCACAGAAAACTTCTGTTTCGATGGTGCATTAGTTTCTAATAGTTTATCCATCAACTCATACACAGGCCCCAATAGTTTCAAGCCGAAAGAAGTAACTAAATGGTTATACTCAGAAGTGACCGGCACCATTTTCTCTGCACCAAACGCTTCGCCATACATTACCTGCGTTTTCATGACTTTGGCCATAGTTTCACCCTGTGCGCCGTCCAATATAGCCTGCTGCTCTTCTGTTAATTTCATCATAATTGCATTTCCTTTCTATAAATTGTCTTGGCTTTGAATGCTTACAATTTCATGGCTGCATCCCATGCATTCCAGATGACTGTACGTAAATTTCCAACTTTTTTTGCATCGCCGATTACGTGAACATGTTTCGCTTTTGGCGCAAGCGGCGCCGGATTATATCCCACAGAAAGAATCACGCTGTCAGCATCAATCTTAAATGACCTGCCATTCTTATCTGTAACAATTACACCATCCTGCTGTATTTCATTCAATTTTGTCTCAAGATATACCGGAACCTTATTGGTTTCAAAAAAGTCACGAAGGAAACTGGTATTTGCAAGACAGATGCCTTTCCCTGTAATAAGATCATCCTGCATCTCAACAATAGCTGGTTTCTTTCCCTGCAAGTATAAATCATATGCGATTTCACATCCGGTCAAACCGCCTCCAATAATAATAACCTTTTCGCCCACATTCTTTTCTCCAAGCAAATATTCCGTTGCCTCTATCGCACACTCTGCGCCTCTAACCGGAATCTTCTTTGAAACCGCTCCGGTTGCGATAATAACTTCATCTGCTTCAAGCGAGTCAATATCTTTTATTTCTGTATTTAATTTCACTTCGATTGGATATCTTGTAATTTCTCTCTCATACCATTTAATCAAATCGCGGTCTTTTTCTTTGAAGGATGGTGCTGCTGCCGCAATAAAAACACCGCCCAATTTCTTATCTCTTTCATATAAGGTTACACTATGTCCTCGTTTTACACAAACAATCGCCGCTTCCATGCCACCGATACCGCCTCCAATGACAGCAATCTTTTTCTTCTTCGCAGCCGGAAGAATTTTATATTTATCGGACTGCATGGTCTCCGGATTTAATGCACAACGGGCAAGTCCCATTGTATCTGTTAAATCCTGCGTATTTGCATGCCCCTTTGAAGAAGAAAAATTAAAGCATCCGCTATGACAGCAAATACATGGTTTAATATCTTCCAATCTATCTTCGATTAACTTTGTAATCCATTCAGGGTCTGTAAGAAACTGACGTGCTACACCCATAGCATCAATTCTGCCCTCTTCGATTGCTTTAGCACCTACATCCGGTTCCATTCTTCCGGCACATACCACAGGAATATCTACAAACTTTTTGATATGAGCCACATCGTCAAGATTACAGTTCAAAGGCATGTACATTGGCGGATGCGCCCAATACCAGGAATCATATGTGCCATTATCTGCATTCAGCATATCATAACCTGCATCTTGTAAATATTTTGCAGCTTTTTCAGACTCTTCCATCTGTCTGCCAACCTCAACGTAATCTTCACCCGGCATAGCCCCTTTGCAAAAGCCTTTCATTTTTGATTCGACAGAATAACGCAAAGAAACCGGAAAATCTTCTCCACAAGCTTTTTTTATAGCCTGCACTACTTCTACTGCAAAGCGATATCGATTTTCAAAACTTCCGCCATATTCATCAGTACGCTTATTAAAAAATTCGATCGCAAACTGATCCAGCAAATATCCTTCATGAACTGCGTGAACTTCTACACCGTCAACTCCTGCATCTTTACAAAGTTTAGCAGTTTTTGCAAATGCTTCAATAATCTCATGTATCTGCTCTTTCGTCATCTCCGGACATTCAATATCATGCGCCCAGCGCGAGGCTTGCGGGCTTGGGCTTGCAAGTTCATGCGAGGTATCTATTACCGGCTTAATCAGGGCACGGGTAATTTTATTCTTATGTAATGGTGCTACCAGCTCTGTAATCGCCCAGGAACGTCCCATTCCCGCTGTAAGCTGGATAAACAGCTTTGTATCTGTCTTATGAATCTCGTCCATAAATACCTTTAAATCTTTAAACATTTTCGGATTCTGCCAAAGCCATTTTCCCCAAAATGTATCTCGCAATGGTGCAATTCCCGGAATAATCAGCCCTACATTATTATTCGCTCTTTCAAGGAATAACTTTGCAGCTTCCTTATCAAAATGGCAGCCACCCAGTTCAAACCACCCAAAGAGCGATGTCCCACCCATTGGACACATAACAATACGATTTTTAATTTCTACGTTACCAATTTTCCATGGAGTAAACAGTGCTTCGTATTTTTTATCCATATTTGTTTTCCTTTCTATTACATATGCATAGCATCAAACCTTTATTAAATAATAACATCTTTCCTGTTCCACTTCAACCAAATAGATTGTTTGATATTTAAATATTTTGACTATCAAACTTTTTGTAAATAATACACATTCTTACACAACTTGTTAATTTAAAAACAAGAAAAAGCCCTGCACGGTACCTCTTAAACTACCGAACAGAGCTTTTCTAAGTCCCTATCTATTTCATCTTTACAAATCTTTTATTCTCCATTACCACATCCACCATCTGTATGGCATCCGCAGTTTCCCCCGCAGGTTCCTGCATCCGGACACCCGATACATCTGACTCCCTTTTTCTTCTCTTTTATCATATATCCTACCGAAATTCCTACAATTACTCCTATAATAACTATCAGCACAATATTTATCATATTTATCCCACTCCTTTACTTCAAACTATATTACAACAAAGGTTCCGAAAAATCAAAGATTTTCCGGAACCCTGCATTTATATTATGTATACGTAATTATTCAGTGCCTTCATAATTACGATTCGCAAATCCATGAAAATCGGCTTCGCCGATGGGATTTGCTCACACCTGAATCATTTTCTCACGGTCTGTGCAGTAAATGCACCGACCTACTGAATAGTTAGATATATACTTATTATGCTGTCTTCTTTAATGCATGCTGCGCGTTAAAGTTTTTATTTGTTTTCTGAATCAAAGCTGCAATAACTGCTACGATTGCTACTACAGCAATTAATCCTGGCACAAAGCCTGCACCAACTGCACCTGTTGTGATCACTGTACCAATCTGGTATACGAGATAAGCTACTACATAACCTGTTGCGAACTGAAGTGCTACACCGCCCCAGAACCATTTTACATCCTGCATTTCGGAGTTCATAGCACCTAAAGCTGCGAAACATGGTGGTGTAAAGAGGTTAAACATCAAGTATGCCAATGCAGCTACTTTTGTTAATCCCATAGCTAATGCAACTTCGTTTGCACCGCCTGTTAAAGCCAACTCTTCCGTATCGATAAAGTTTGTTAATGCGTAACATACAGCTAATGTACCTACAACATTTTCCTTTGCAATAAAGCCTGTAACCGCTGCTGCTGCTAACTGCCATGCTTTAACACCTACGATCGGTACTAATAAAACAGCAATTGGAGAAGCAATAGAAGCAAGAATAGAAGTATGTTCCATACCTTCTTCTATAAGCTGTAACTGCCAGTTAAATGACTGCATAATCTGAACAACTGTGTTACAAACAAGAATAATTGTACCAGCCTTTACAATGTACGCTTTACCACGAGACATCATAGAAATAAATGCTCTCTTTAAGCTTGGAATCTTATATTCCGGAAGCTCCATGATAAAGAAAGATTTTCTAAATTTATGTCCTGTAATCTTGTTTACTAATAAAGCTCCTAAGAAAATGAGAAGGATACCTGCAAAATACATTAAAGTTCCAACCCATGAAGCATCTGCAAAGAATGCACCGGCAAATAAAGCAATAACCGGAAGCTTCGCTCCACATGGCATAAATGGTGTTAACATCGCTGTTGCACGGCGTTCTCTTTCGTTACG
>CAYYZV010000020.1:0-19104 GCA_964476275.1 uncultured Roseburia sp. | reverse complement strand
CGCTTGACGCACATTTTTTATGATTTTCTTTCCATAAGCGTATTTGTAAATGGAAAGATATGTTTCAAAATCTAATTTACAGCCATATCCTAATATTTCCATATTCGTACCAAAAAGATTTACCATCAGCTTCATTTCATTCATTCCATTACGAAGATAAAACTGTTTTCTTCTTTTTCGTTGTTCGATATTATCACAGTCTTCATAAACACTTTCTATTTCTAAAAAGAAATGACGTTCTTTATAATACTCCTGCAATGCTTTTAAACTTTCAGAACCTAAACCTGTTCCTCTTTGTTTTTCTTCTATTGCGAAATAATCCAATAAAACGAGCTCTGGTGAACTCATTGTAATTGCCAATCCTACAAAAATCCCATCCCTCTCCAAATACCATACGTCTGCTTTTCCCTGCTTATTTTTCCAACGAATAAGCCAAAATGGTTTCTTTTCATAAGCTGGAAATGCAGATTCATATAATTTATGAACCATTTGAAATTGTGCCCGCGTCTTTGCTTTTATCAGTTTCATCCCATTTCTCCACTTTATTCACATTACTTGTAATATCTTTTAAACAATTGCTTTAAACAACTCTTTTCTTCAATACAATTTACGATTATAACATTTGATATTTCATTTCGCAATCTACTATTCATTATCTTGAAACTATATGATTATCGTAAAATTAATAACAATTTTTCATTTTTGCTATAAGTATCATATATTTCCTTCTTGCAGAAGATTTTAAATCTAATTATAATGATTGATAGCGTTTAACTATGATCTGTTTCATAGTTACGATAAAGTATTACAAAGCGAGGTTACATACATGAATAAAAAAGATATATCTGAATTAAAAAAGCGCATGAGCAAAAATGGCTGTACCTTTACCAGAGTCTGCGGCTGTTATGTAGATGCAGATCGTAATAAAGTCACCAAAATTGCACAAACATTTCTGAATTTGGAAGACGAAGAATTTTTTAAATATTTAGATATTGCAAAAAAAGTATTATCCGGCAATATCGGTAATAATCTTCTTGAACTTGAATTTCCTCTTGCTGAAGAATCAGCCGGAGGTAGACAGCAATTTCTCATGGGCTTAAGAGAAAGCAAATTAAAAAACGATGAGCTGATGGACACTTTTTACGATTTGATTATCGAAAATTATGATTATGTTGGAAATTATCTGATTCTGATATTTCATGATGCTTATGATGTCATTACAAAAACTACAGATAATAATAAAATAGATGAATCTGAAGAAGTTTACGAATACTTGCTCTGTGCTATCTGTCCGGTAAACCTAACAAAACCGGGACTTGGTTACTTAGCAGATGATAACCGTATCGGACCGCGTATCCGTGACTGGGTTGTGGGAGTTCCTGACACAGGCTTCATATTCCCTGCTTTTACTGACCGCAGCAGTGATATTCATTCTGTTATGTTCTATACCAGAGATACGAAAATACCACATTCTGAATTTATGGAAAATGGTTTGGGATGTAATACCCGACTTACTGCTACTGAAAAGAAATTAACTTTCCAGGACATTGTTCGAGATGTTATCGGAGAAGATGATGAAATCAGTGATGCCTTATATATGGACATTCATGAAAACATTTATGATAGAATCGACATTCCTGTCGAAGAAAATGTTGAACCGATTCCTGTCATTATGACTCCTTCTGCCATAGAAGAAGTTCTTACTGAAAGCGGCCTCGACGAAGAACAAACTGCTGTTATTAAAAAACATTATGAAGAAGCTTTCTCTTCAGAAGATCTTCCAACCGCAGACTATTTGGCTGATCCAAAAATTGTAGAAGCTAATGCGAAACGCAAAGATCGTTTAGAACTTATCGGACAAGTTGAAAACTTAAAGCAGCAATTAGAGGCTACTCGCTCACTTCCTGTCACAGAAAGCGAGGAAGATGATGACATCCCTGCAGTTAAAACCTATGATGTTATCCTGAGAGTAAAACCCGAAAAAGCAGCTCAAATTCATTCACAGATTATCAATGGACAAAAATGCCTTGTTATTCCAATGGATGAAGATGAGCATGCTGCCATTAACGGGGTAAATACCACAATTTAATTCATGACTTTACTTTAAAGATTCACTTTAAATTTGGAAATCAAAATGCTGACCCACCATTTTTTCCTGTGGAGTCTGTATAGTATTACTTCTTTCTTCAAAAGCATAAGCCTGCAGCTTCTGAAGCAACTCTTCTACAGAAGCTGCAGAAATCGTTACGGTTTCTTCATTCCTTTGAGATTTTGCTTCCTCCGCCCTTTTTTCTTCAGCCTTCTTTTCTGCTGCTTTTTCTGCTTTCTTTTTCTCAGCTTTCTTTTCTGTTGCCTGTTCTTCAATACGCTCTTTCTGAGCTGCAGATGCTTTCTTTAAAACTGCAAAATAAGATGCTGTTCCATTATCATCCACCTGAATTCCATATCCCTTTACATCTGCGCCTGTACTCTCCAAGCCACTCTTCATCTGTGCCAACTGTGACGATGCATTTGTTATAATGCTTTCATACTGCTTACGATACTCCTCATCAGTGGCCATCTTTTCTACTTTTTCTTCGTTGATGAGAACTACTGTCTTCGTTGGATTGGCAAAGCTGGCAGAATTAGCCTTTGCCTGATCAATCATATTATCACTGACGAGAATAAAATCCATATTAGAAAACTTCTTTTTTAATTCTTCGTAATATTTCTTTCCTTCTTCACTCAGTTCCGGCTTCCCTACTGTCTTACCATATTCGCTGTTTTTACTTGTCTTGTTAGCCGATGCATTGTAAGTTGTCAATGTTTCCAAAACACCATTCAAATTTACGCTCATTCGCATTACCTCCCTGTCTTTTCCTGCAAATCCGTTTGCGTTACCTATATTGATTTTATCGGCAAATTATGTGTTTTGTCTTAGCCAATCATTGCCTGTGATCGTTCTTCTCCAAAACGAGCTGGTGTAGTGCGAATGCAGCTGCTGTTTGAACATCCACACCGCCTGCACCCAAACCATATGGAATTGCCCAAAGCGCTTCTATCAGTATTAGTGAATGTCTGCGATGCTTTAAAAATACTATCCACACAACGCCTATTCAATTTACAATTGAATGCCGTTTAAAAAAAGCCTCCGAACTGCTTTTAGCTTACATATGATGGATTCTGAGTTTTCAGAATAAATATATCATCTTATTTGCGTAAATCTTTTTTAGCTGGATTGTCCAATAATTTTCCATTACTATCATAACGGGAACCATGACATGGACAATCCCAGCTTTGCTCTGCCGCATTCCACTCTAATTTACATCCCATATGAGAGCATCTTTTCTTATTTACCAGCCCTTTTGTTAAACCTTTGCTGCTGACTCCTAAGTCTTTTACATAATTCATAAAACCAGCTTTTACTAATAAACGCTGTGGTGTAAACAATTCTTTATAGACGTTCTCTTTTTTACAGATTTCATCACATAATAATCTTGCTGCAATCATAGAGCTTGTCATACCCCATTTTTGAAATCCTGTTGCTACATATAAATATGGTGTAAGCATAGAATACTTTCCTATAAAGGGAATTCCATCATGCGGCATGCAATCCTGTGCTGACCAACGCATCTCTTCTTTCGCTTCTGGGAAAAATTCATTTCTCGCCTTTTCTAAATATTCATACGGATTACAACACTTTGTTTTTCCGCTTACATCTCCTGTGCGATGAGAACTTCCTCCTAACAATAAATATTCTCCTGCCTGTCGAAAAGAAAAGCTATTTTCATCAATTCCATAATACATATTTTGAATTGGTTCGCATCCTGATAATGCTAACACATAACTTCGTTCCTGGTGTTGCCGCATGAAATAAAATCCCGGAATATTTCTTATTGGATAATGTGTAGCAACCACAATATTATCTGCTGTTAATATTCCTTTATTTGTAATTACCCAATGATCCTTTATTTCTGTCACAAGTGTATGTTCTAAAATATTCAATTCATTGGAAAGCTGTTTTATAAACTTCAATGGCGAAAATTGTGCCTGATTTTTGAATTGTACTCCACCTTTAATCAAAAATGGTAGCTCTGCATCTATTACAAATTCTGCATCTATTCCTAAGCGTTCTGCCGCTTCTGCTTCTTCTTTCAACTCCGCTACTCCTATTCTGGAATATAAAACAGAGCTCACTCTTTTAAATTCGCATTCAATATTTTTTACTTTTACTAATTTTACATACTGTGCTATTGCCTGCTCATTTGCAGCAGCATATAATCTTGCCTTCTCTTCTCCAATACTATTAATTAGTCTGGCATATTTTAAACCATGCTGACTAGTAATTTTAGCTGTAGTCCTTTCCGTTTGTCCCGAACCGATTGTTTTTGCTTCAACAATTAATACCTTTTTTCCACTTTTCTGCAGATAATACGCCGTCAAAATCCCTGCTATTCCTGCTCCAACAACTACTACATCCCAATGAGATTCTCTGATTCTATCCTGCAAAATACTTTTTCCCGGCTTAATTTCTCCTATTTGTTGTCTCCATAATGATTCCATACTAACCTCGATATCCTTTTTAACACTAAATAGTATTTTTGTATCCTTTTACAGTTCATTTTGAGCAGGCTGACAGCTTCTGCCTTTACATACATAATATGTTGTTTTATCCTCTTTCATCGGATATTCCTCCGTAGGACTTTCTAATACCTTTACAATGGAATCTAAATTCGTACTGCATGGTACATATTTTAAGTCTTCTTCTTTTTTCGGTACTACTATTATTTTCTCTGGCATATCTAAATAATCTGATACAGCGACAAGAAACATTGCATAGCCCATTGGATAATCTTTTGCTTCTCGCATTAAAAATTTCAGTTGTTGTTCTGCATAATTCCGATATTTTTCTTTTCCCGTAATGAAATAAAAACGTACTAAATTATAAGCCATAGCTGAATTTCCACTAAACACAGCTCCATCATAGGTTTCTTTTAGCCGCAAAATTAATGGTTCTCCATTTATTCCATATAAGAAAAAACCACCCACTTCCTTATCGTAAAAATCTGCAATTACCTTTTCTACAAAAACTTCTGCTCTCTTCAAATATGTCTTATCCAGCGTAGCTTCATATAATGCCAAAAGTGCAAAAATTTCATTTGCGTAATCATCTAAATATCCCTGTCCGCTGCAGTGTCCTTCTCGATAACTGACATATAATGTTTCCTCTTTCTGTAAATATCTCTCTATATAATTCTGCGACTTTTTTGCCGCAAGTAAATATTTTTCATTTCCGGTAATACGATATAAATGACACATAGCCGCTATCATCAGTGCATTCCATGATGTTAAAATTTTATCATCTAAATGGAGCGAATATCTTTTTTTGCGATAAGCATATGCAAGCTCTATATTTGCTTCTAATTCCTCTCTTGTCATATTCTTATGAATTTCTTCTTTATGCAAAAGATTTGGAATATTTTCTCCTTCAAGATTTCCTTCCTCTGTTATATTAAAATATTGATTAAATTCTCTTCCTCTTTCTTCCCCCAACAGCTGAATCATTTCCTCTGCTTTTATTAAATAATATTTTCCTTCTTTTCCCTCACTATCAGCATCCTGTGCACTATAAAATCCTCCCTCTGGTGATGTCATCTCCCGTAAGACATACTCTGCTGTTTTTTCCGCAATATGACAATAAATCCATTTCTTCGTAATCTGATATGCTCTGCAATATGCCATTATCAATAATGCATTGTCATATAACATTTTTTCAAAATGCGGTACCAGAAACTGTCGATCTGTAGAATATCTGCTAAATCCTCCGCCAATATGGTCGAAAATACCTCCCCTATACATTTGAAGTAATGTTTTTTCTGCCATTCTTAATGCCATATCCTGTTTATTTTTAGAATATTGCTGCATTAAAAATAATAAATTATGTGCTGCCGGAAATTTTGGTGCTTTTCCAAATCCTCCATATTCTATATCAAAACTATCCTGATACAACTCTACTGCCTGCTCTATAATATCTGTATCTATATTATTTTGACAGTTTTTACTTAGTTCATCAGCCTTAATCTGTCTCCTATTCAGCATATTTAATATATTCTCTGCAGATGTCAGCAGTTCCTTACGTTCCGTATTCCATTTTTCTTTTATAATAGACAGCAGTTCCAAAAAACCTATCTGACCATACTTTTGATATTTAGGGAAATAGGTACCTGCAAAAAAAGGTTTTTGCTCCGGTGTCAGGAAAATAGATGTAGGCCATCCACCGCTTCCTGTAAACGCCTGACACACTGCCATATAAACACTATCTATATCAGGTCTCTCTTCCTTATCAACTTTAATACAAACAAACTCGTGATTTAAAACCTCTGCAACCTCCATATCTTCAAAACTTTCATGTGCCATCACATGACACCAGTGACAGGTACTATATCCTATACTTAAAAAAATCGGTTTATCTTCTCTTTTTGCTTTCTCAAATGCCTCATTACACCACGGATACCAATCCACCGGATTTTCTGCATGCTGTAATAAATACGGACTACTTTGATTTTTCAAACGATTTTGCATACACCCTCCTCTGACTCATTGTTTCGGATATCTATTCTAAACAATTACTGTTTTCCTTAGTATGCAAAATTTTTCTAAAATTATTTAATTTACCATATTTGGAACCATAAATTCATCATAAAAACGCTGCAGGGCACCTTCATTGTTAAAATTCCCTATGCCATTTGTTTCTATAAACGATTTCATCTGCTCCATTTCCTCATGCGAAAATTCGAATACCCAGATTGGTGTATCATTCCTGCTGTTTTGAAATGCATCCTGAATTGTTTCAATATATTCCGTATTTATCTTCCATATAGAATCTTCTTCCAAACCTCCATTTTCAAAAGACTCACTGTAGTATTTCTCATCAATAAAACGTGTTGTTCCTTCCGGTTTTATCTCCACAGAAGCCGTGTCAACTACATAAACTGTAATCATCTGCTTATATTTATTTCCTGCGCTGTCAATTACCTGATAGGTTTCCGTTACACTGCCATCCTGCTTAAACTGGGTAAAATCTGTTTCCTGATAATCAACTATTGTAAAAGACGTTCCTCTTTCCGCATCAGTACCAGGTACAATATTGCTACCGTCTTCTCTGTCTTCTGCTACAGCCCGGCTCATCAATTCATCATAGGTAATTTCTCCATTTTGTGCTTCATTCAAGGTATAATACAAATCTTCTGCCAAAATCCATGGGCAGTCATCCCACACAGCATACAGCGTCAGAATTGAGCCATCCAGTTCCGTCATGTTCATTACTTCTGCACCATCCTGATACATCACTTCTCTGGTATCTGCTGCTATATTCCATCCCAAAAAGGTACTGTCACCATATTCATTATTTCTCGTAAACTGATTCAGCGGAAGATTTGCCGCCTGATCATAGGTCAGTAAAATATCTTCCATTTCTCCCCTGCCGCCATTTGCATCAAAATGAACCGTATACTTATTTGGCATCCAAACTGCGTACAAAGTAATTACACCATTTTGAATATCCGTGAGATTCTCAATAAAACTTCCATTTACATAGTTTATTCCGCTGCCATCAGCTTTTGTATTCCAACAATTAAATGCATAATGAGTTTTTACAAATTCATTCAAAGGCAGCTGGCTGGAAACACCATATGTACACACAAAATCACTCATACTGCCGCCTGTTGCCCCATTTCCTTCAAATCGCACAATATAGGTAACAGGTGTCCAGTATGCATACAGTGTTGTATCTTCTGAAAATGCTGTAGACGATGCTAAAAGCTTGCCGGAATCATCAATATACTGAGTGCCTGCCCCATTTCGTCCTGAATAATAGCCGTTAAAAGCATATCCTGTTTTCTTTGGAAGTATAATCTCACTCAAAACATTCAGGCAGTCTTTTTCTGCATAATTTCCTATGCCATATTTTTCATAATATTCCATGGTACCAAACTCTGCTGGATTTTGGTTATCCAATGTCACTTTATAAATTACCGGACTGGTATTTGCTGTCATGTCCACATTCTGCGCAGGCATGGTAAACTCATATGATTTATCTGTAGAATAATATGTTCCGCTCCATGCATACCATGAATATCCTTTTGAAACATCTGCATTAATTTTTACTGTATCTTCATATTTATACGTTCCCGCACCTTCTGTCGCTGTAATACCTGTTCCCTTATTTAAAGTTACTGTATAAGTATTTCTTGTATAATACAAATTGATTGTCAGACTGCCATCCGGTGCTATGACAGCACTCGATGCTGCAGTCCCTTTTACCTCTGCATGACTGTAGGTAAATCCTGTTTTACTCTTTTTAAATTCGGACACACTGACACTGCTGTCAGATTTTCCTGATTTGGCTTCTGACTGCCACAGGCTCCACCCATCTTCTATGTTTTCCAAATAGTGGTTTACTTTATATGCTACATTCGCTGCTGTCCACTTCGCATAAAGCACAACCACATCACCGGATGTTGTAGAAAGATTGTTTACAGTTGCCTGATTACCATAAGTAACCGTTCCATTTGGTGTCGTGCTCCATCCGGCAAATGTATAGCCTGTTTTCGTAAATGCATTGGCTGTTAATTTATAGCTGGTATTAAAATTACACGTCATTAAAGACATTTTTCCGCCATCCGCACCATTACCATTGAACTGGATTTTGTAATTATTCGTGCTGCTTGTTGCTGTCCATTTTGCATACAGGGTTGTATTTTGGGTAAATGTTGTCGGTGTGGAAAGAATATTCCCACTGGCATCTACATAACAAGTCCCGGTTCCGTTTGTACCCGTATAATAACCACCAAATACATACCCGGTTCGTTTTGGGATATTTATACTATTTGTTACCTTTGTTGATGCTGAATAATTCGTATACGTTACAACAGCGTAACCATTGCCTGTATTCGCTTTTAACGTTAAAGCCGGATCATAATACTCTGTTACATTACCCTGTCCGCCACTGGAATTAATTATATCAGGATTTGTGTAATCACAGCCATAAATAACACCATCGGATACACCGCCTATATAAGACGATCCACTTGATGCGCCAATTATGTATATGGATTTTTCTTTTGTTCCTACTTCCAGATAACTGCCTCCATAATAACCTCCTCCGCCGCCTTGGGCACCCTGACCAAAACTGCCCTGCAGATACTTTGAAACAAGCATATCACTGGTTCCTTCATAAAAAGGAGTACCTACTGTACCGGAGCCTGCACTGCTTACCGTCGGAACAAATAATCCCTCCGTCAAAATATTATTTCCGCCTCCCCATGTCAAAGGCTTTGAATAAGTTTGGTTATACGAACGGGCATACCCCAGATAAGAACCATTTCCGGAAGATTTAACACTGCCGCCCTCGAATCCATAATAAGAATACTCTCTTGCATACAGTGCACCTCCGCCGCCTGCCGCAACTATAATCCTGTTCTGCAAAGAACTCCCCTTTAATCTTATATCCGTTGCACCTCCGCCACCTAATACAGCAGATTCGGAACTTATAGACGGGGTATAGGCACCATCTCCGCCGCCATTATAACCGCCTGTAAATCCGGAACCTTTTCCTCCTACATAAATATATAGAATATCACCTTCCTTTAAAGATACCGTTCCACTTGACCAGCCGCCGGAACTCTGCTTTCCAAGATAACCGCTTGACCCTGACAAAGATATCATATATTCCAAACTTTCACCGGATGCACCATAAACATCCAGATAATAAATACCGTCTGCCGGAGCCGTAAATATCTGGGCACTGCCGGTATATGTAAACTTCTGTGCCACAGTACCTAACGAAGAATCTGCTGTATTAAAAGAAACATAATTATGGCTGCCATATACTTCATAAAATGCCGTTGAACCTGTACTGTTTGCTCCCTGATTGTCAAGACTTATCGTATAAGTTACAGGTTCCCAGTAAGCATACAATGTCGTATCACTGTCAAATAACGTATACTCTTTTAAAATATTTCCACTCTTGTCAATAATCCGCTGGCCTTCTCCATTTTGTGCCGTATAATATCCGCCGAAGGTATAATGATTCTTTGCCGGAACGGTAATTTTTGAAATAGACGTTGTACAAGCGCTTGTGGTATAGTTCCCAACACCATATTTCTCATAATATGCTGCTGTTCCTGCTGTATTTGCTCCCTGATTCTCAAGCGTTATTTTATATACTGCCGGTGTCCACTTAGCATAGAGGATAGTATTCTTTGTAAAAGTATCTGCTGTCGATAAAATATTTCCCAAAGCATCTATATACTGTGTACCGCTGCCGTTTTTTTCTGTATAATATCCCCCGAAAGAATGGCTCTTCTTCTGCGGAATGGTAATCGTACTGACAGCTGCCGTACATGTACTGTCCGTATAGTTTCCGGCTCCATACCACTCATAAAATTCCTTTGTTCCCTGACTTTGTGCCCCCTGACTGTCAAGTGTTATCTGATAACCGATTTTCTTCCATTGTGCATATAATGTCACTGACTCTTCGGTTGAAGTCAGATTATAAATATATCCTTTATCTTTATATGATTTGCCGCTGCCATCCGGTTTTGTATTCCAGCCTGCAAACTGATAATACTGTCTCTTAAATTCATTCTCAGGAAGATTATAGTCTCTGCCATAGATACATGCAAAATCTTCCATAATTCCATCCGTTGCACCATTACCGTCAAATTTTACGTTATAAGAAAAAACATCTATTGATACACCAAACAAAAAGACATTTACTCCTATTCCGGTACCTGCATAACGGTACACGGTTGACTGCGAACCCACACTGTTTCTGCGCCTGTAATCATTGAATAAATGTATGCGGATTCCGCCTACCGCATCTTTTCCACTTGGTCCGGGAAGCCCGGTATCCCTGTCATTAAAACATATACCATTTTTATATAATCCTCTTGTCTGGGTACAATATCTGTAATAATATCCGTTATATTCATAATTATGATCGTCCTCATAACCTATTCCGTCATATCTCCAATCTGAATCTACATCCACAGTTCCATCCAAAAACTGCGCTGTAACTACACCATTCGGCGCACTGGCATCCGCAAAATCCACATTTACAGTATAATCTACGTTATAGAAATACTGAGACATAAGATTTAATGAAATCGTCCGTAATGGAAAATCCGGTGATTCTTCCACAACAATAAGCTGCCATGATGCAACTGACTCGCCACCACAGGCTACACCATCTCCTGCACCATTCCATATCGGAATATTCGCTACTGTATACGTTCCATAACCACCATAATCACTGCATATAATGCTGGTTACGTCAGTTGCCATAGTATAAACACCAACATACTCTTCTCCTGCATCATTCATTCGAACATCTTTGCAAGCTATTTGACTTGAAATATTAAATATTTGTTGAGAAGGAGTAACTAATTGAATCTCCTTTTTCAATGCCTCCTGACTTCGTGATTCCCAAACTAAATATGCTTTTACTATCTTGCTATTATCATTCGACTTAGCTATTAGGGCACTCGAATTATTCTCAGACACGATATCTGAACGATCATTATAATTCCTACTAACTAATTTACCTGTACCATTTGTATTCCAATAATCATAATGATTCGTATTCCCCGTATAATTTAATGCATAATGTCCTATTACATCATAAAGCATTCGAACTGGCCCTGTATTAACATCCAATTCATTCGGTATTGCGTGTATCATTTTTCCTGTTGATAAAATAAGAAGAACACTTACTATCATAAACAGATACTTAAATTTTTTTAAATATATCATATGTACTTATACCTACACTTTTACTGCACTGGTTCAATGGTTATTGTGATTCCATTCTCATAGCCATTTGTCCATGGTTCAAACTCTCCTGGTTCAAAAGTAATCGAGCCGTCTGTTTCTTTTCTTCCTTCGATTCGCTGACAGCCGTTCGCTGCCATTAATGTTATTAAACCTACTGCTATAATAATCTTTTTCATACTCATTTCTTTCTAAAACTATGATTATAGTCTTTACCTTAAATCAAAAACTGTACTAAACATATCATCTGATATCTGCATAATACGTTACATCACTCGTTATAGGCTGCGTAAAATCAAACTCCTTTCCATTTTCATCAATCCAACCGTTAAAAGTACCGCCTGCATTTTGAAGATTAAAAGGAGCATTTATTACACTATCTGCCTGCACTGTATATTCTTTATACAACTCATCACCTACCCAAAATTCCACCTTACATACTTTAGGTACACTTTTTCTAAGTTTATTTAAAATTACTGTTCGTTTACACTCCACTGTTCCTATTTTTCCGTTCGGATGCTGAAAAGCTGCTATTACATTTACTGCTAAAATTCCTTTTTCTTTGTCACACTGAAAAATTTCAACTGTAATATCCGATTCTGCATCTATCACTGTAGACAGTGTCTCTACAAAATCTGCTAAAAATTCATTTGTATTTTCTATATTATATTTAGGGTTAATTGTCATATGCTCTACAGTTTCTTCTACTATGGATGACAAGTTACTTTTCAGTTCCATACTATGATTCATCCTTCCGTATACTGTCATTACAATTAATAAGGTCACACACCCGAGAAATACATTTATAATGCTCATTCCTATATTTTTCATCTATTTTCCTACCTTATCACTGGTATTCTAATTATGCATTGTGATGAACGATTCCCATCGTCTACAGCATTGACATTTACTGTATAAATACCCGGATTTGATATTACTATTTCTGTTGTAACGTCATTGTATTCTCCTATCTTTTCTTTACCATCCGGTCCCTCAATCGCCGTAATTTTTATTTCAAGTTCTCTGCCTGCATAATCTACTGCTTTTATATGTTCCTCAAGTTTAATAGCTCCTGTTTTCAAATGTCCGCTAATATATGTAATTACCGGAAAAGGTTTTTTGCTTTCTATCCAATAGATTTCTTTAAAATCTGTATAAGTATCATGATTTATATCTATCGTTTCTATAGTCTCTCCAAACATTTTAAATGCACCTATATTACCCTGAGTATCTTCCAGCCCTGTAAATAACAATAACATTACTAATACTACAGTAATTCCACTTAATAAAAACTGCCCATATTCCTTTATTACCTGTTCCATCAGCAGCTCCTATCCACATAATCTCTGAAAATAATTTAAAACTATGTTATTTATAATTCCACCACTACTAAAAAGACCTATTATTACACTTGTTATACTTATTCCACCTAACAATTCCAAAAAACCTATCCCAAAATGTTCCACCACTTCACTCATACTACTCTTCCCACCTTCAAAATGCTGTAACAGTCTCTAATAGTTTTAAAAATAAACCTATCATTATCCCTCCTGTTGACAATGCTAAGAGTGCATTTCCGTATTCTTCCATAATCTGTTCCATAATAAAGTTCCCTTCCTTATCTTGCAATCCCTCTCGTAGTCTTAATTTCTGAAATCCCAAGTAAAGGAATTTCATAAGCATACGTTAAAATAACTTCTGCTGTCTGAATATTATTATTTTCATCATAAATACAATTTGTAATCGTCAATTTATATCCTGCAGCTTCTGCTTGATTAATACATCCATTAATTACTGCAGCATTAAAATTACTATTTTCTATTTCTGCAACTATATCTGCTTTAAATTCCTTTGCCTCTGCTACAGTACCACTTACATTGCACAGGGAAATACATATCATTACATTCAACATCAAAACAAACATTGTTCCATACGCACTAATAATGTGTTTCATTTTATATGCCTCCCATATTCCCCAACAGTTGAAATACATAGAACATTCCTACTGCTAGATCTACTAAAAGCTTTACTGTAGAAGCCGTTACCGGATACAGAAATATCATTCTCATTTGAAATGCTATATGTTCGTTATAAATATTGTCTGCTACATTTTGCATTTCATAGACACGCTGAATTAAATTATTCATCTGTATTGCCGCATCACCCGTACCAGATTCCGAAATAGCATGCAGCATCTTCATACAGCTCTGCACTTCGGGAATATCAAAATTTTTACAGAAATCTGTATACGAACTTAATTTATCCGGTTCCTTTTTTAACCGTTCCATTAACAATAACAGTTCTTTATTTAATACTTTAGGCGCAGCGGAAATAGATTTCTCCAAAGATACTTGTACATTATTATTCTGTAAAAGCAATGCCATTTCCATAAGCCATTGTGGCAATGCAATATAAAGTTCTTTATTTACCTCTTTTCTTGCAATTAAATATCCTATTTTATGCTGCATTAATAATACGATTGATAATATGAAACAAACTATTCCACCCCATTGTTTTTTTAATCCGAAAAACAGTATTCCCAACAGGAAAAATGGAATAGTATATCGATAGCTCTTCTTTTTTTCTTTTCGTTCATCATATTCCATTACTAAGTCATAACTTGACATTATATACTTTTCTTCACTTATTCTCTCACTTTGCAACCAATTTGTAGTAAGACTCTTCATACTTTTATAAAATACATAAAGCATACATAGAATAAATACAAATGAAGATATTTGTAATACCTGTACCTCAAATATATTTACACCTTCTGAACCCGGAAATAATCTCCCCATTTCGTTTAAAACATATAATGTCACCAAGCACAAAACTGCAGCAACAATAATAGAAATAATATTATCTGTATGACTCTTCTTTTTATCATTTTGTAATAAGTATCCTCTTCTTTTCCACAACTCTATATCATTTAAAACCAGATATATAGAATTATTTACATCCCCTCCATATTCCTCACTGCTAATTAACAACTCATGTATCATATGTATCTTTGTACACAAATAACTATTTTCAATAATATTTAATGCTTCACGCAAAATTCCCTTTTCACTTACTGCTTTTCCAGTATCCAGATATTCTATAGCATCTTCAATCTGCCATCTCATTTTTCCATCTTCAAAAACCTCTTTTGTTTCCCTTAACGCCGTAACTATCTTTCCACTTTTTTGAAAAGAATATAAAATTTGTTCGGCATAGGTAACCACGTCTGCAAATCTCTTCTGTTCAAACATTCGTTTATACATATATAAAATAAAAATCGGAAGCGTCCCACAGACTGCAGCTAGTACTATAGAAAAATATCCCGGCTTCAATTTAAATAAATATCCTATTCCGCCTATTCCGAATAAAGATATACAAATAATTGCCATATGTGCTTTCCAGGAAAAATCATATCCATATACATGCACCTCTGCTGCTAAATTTTTAGGATTTAATAACTTAAAAAATCTTATTATTTTCTTTTTCATTTATTTTCCTTCTTTCCGATACTGTTCAAATTCATTGCAGAAAAAAGGTTCTTTTATATTTACATGAGTAAATTTTTTTAAAATATCTTCCGGTAATTCGCGTGAAACGATTTCCCCATCTTTTATAATCATATATACCTTATTAAATCCACCTTCTCTGCTGTAAAAGCAAAGTTGATCAATATAACGTCTCATGCTTCCCTCTATATTTTCTACACAGCGAATTAAAATCCCTACATTTACATAACGGTAAATTCGATTTTCTATACGCTCCATATCATTCACATTATCCATCATATTTTGAATACGATCCGGCAGCTTTCTCAAATCATCCAAATGAATGGTTGTAAATCCATTTACTCCTGTACTCCACTGTTCTATTAAAGAAGTCACTTCTGTTGAACGTGCTTCTGAAAGCATAAGCCATTTAGGGTTTTGTCTAAGGCAGGCCTTAATTGCATCCGTATAATTAAATCCTGCACTAACTCTCAATTCAACTGCATCTGCTCCCGGATTAATTTCCGGATAATGAATTTCCAAAGAATCTTCTATTGTAATAACCCGTTCTTCCTTAGGTATAAATTGCATAAAAAACTTTGCACATTCTGTCTTACCACTTCCAGGTTCTCCCCCAAATACAAAATTCATTCTGGCATGAACACAATTAAGCAGTAAATGTAAAATTTCCTCCTGACAATAGTGTTCTTCAATCATTGTCTCAATTGTATTTCTGACAAAACAAGGGGACTTTCTAATACAGATACTTGTCCCTGACATTGCTGCTGAATCATGAATAATACTAATTCGCAACTCCTTTGTGTCAGCCTCTAATACCTTATTTGCATTATTAAATTGTTTATTTACACAATTCGATATATTATGAGTAAAGGTACTCAAAAACTTCTCCGAAATCTCTTCTTTTACTTCATAGCGTCCCTTTTCAAAATCAGTAATCCATAAACTTGTTCCGTTATAATCAATGTCTGTTACACTTGGTTCTTTTATATATTTCTCAAATATCCCAAAATGTTGTGCAATTGGCTCATATGTTATTAATTCACTCATTTTAACCTCCTAACTTCTCCGGCAGAATAACTGCCGGAGAAAATCTTTACCCTAAGGTGCTGGCGTTGGCACATTTCCCGGCTGCAGTGCACTCATATCTCCGAAAAATCCTTCAAGTGCATTACGAAATGCCTCTGCTACATAGCCGTCTGAAGTCAGGGCAGATATCAAAATCACCCCTAATGCCAGCAATACGATAACTGTCAAAATCGCACTGCCATAATGTTTAATTACTTGTTCCATAATTCCCTCCTATTAATAATTTTTACAAACAAAGAGTATGTATCTCTCTTTATTTTTCTTTGAACACAAAACTAATTCCTAACCTACACCCCTGTCTTATCTCTCGCAAATATCTCCTGCTGCCTTATATAATTATGATAAAAGCAAGAAAAAAATATATGCATTGACCTATTACAGAAAATATTCTAAAATAATATCTGTAAATATTTCTAAAATACAGAAAATGTACTTGATACAGAATTTTTTCTGTGTTATAATCTCATTATACAGAATATTTTCTATTTGTCAACTAATTTCAGAAATTTTTCTGTAAAGAAAGGATTAACTATGAATTTTTATGAACGAATCGAAACTCTACGAAAAAATCGTAAAATCTCTCAGGGTGCATTGGAAAAAGAATTGGGATTTTCAAATGGTTCCGTTTCTAAATGGAAAAACAGCATGCCGACCCCAGACCGCTTAAAAAAACTTGCCGACTTTTTTCAAGTGTCTGTTGACTACCTCGTAACAGGTGAAGAAAATACTTCTTCTGCCGCTTATCCACTTGACCCGCAGAATGCAGAAACGGCACAGCAGATTTATAAAAATGACAGAGTTCTTTTTGATGTTTATCGAAGTGCAGATCGGGACCGGCTTGTGGAATATGCCAGAAAACTAAAAGAATTACAATCTTTAGAAAATAAATAATCACAGGATAACATGGCTTTTCCTAAAAATGATTCCTATAATAGAACAAAAATATAAAGGATGGAATTTCTATGAATGTTTTAGATCAATTAAGCAGTACCCCACTGTATCTCATCAGTGGCGTTATCATTTTATTTGTAGTTGTTATGAGCATCTTTTTCATGGTTCGTGCTTATCGTGCCGGCATCGCTATTGGAATGGATAAAGTAAAACTAAAACGCGCAATTACCTCCAGCGTTACCTTCTCGATTCTTCCAAGTGTCAGTATTCTGCTGGGTGTTATTGCACTTTCCGGAACCCTTGGTATTCCACTGCCATGGCTTCGCCTTTCAGTTATAGGTGCTCTCCACTATGAGACCAGTGTAGCTGATATTGCTGCTAAAAGTATCGGTCTTTCCGGCTTGAATGCCGCCGAAATGACCTTAGAAGCCTTTACTACAATTGCTTTATTAATGACTATGGGCATCATCTGGGGCTGCTTGTGTACTATATTTTTTGGAAAAAGTTATAATAAAAAGCTTCAAAGCAGCAAAACAAAAAAAAGCGGCGGCCGCAGTTTCGGTGACAGCGCCATGACTGCTATGTTTATCGGCCTAATCTCTGCTTATACCGGAAGCTACATTGGCCAGCTGATTCAAGTACAAAATGGCTCACTTGTTGTAACCGGCGAATATCTGCAATTAATAACTTTCGTATTTGCAGCACTTGCAATGGCCGTATTTACCTACTTTGCAGAAAAGAAGAACATGACCTGGCTCGATAACTTTTCAATTGCAGGCAGTATGTTAACTGGTATGGCAGCTGCAGTTATTTGCGGCATGATTTTTTAAGGAGGAACTTTCATGAATAATGAAGAACGCGAACTTTATCTTGAAAAATATACAGAACGTACACACCTTTTTGGTCGTATTGGCTTAACAATCGGTGTAGTAATGCTCCTGATTTCCCCATTTGTAATGGGTATTACACTAGACGCAATGCCAAATATGACTGCTTTTTGGAAAGGCTTTGTCCAAATTGCAATTATTTATATTCCAAGCTGTATTGTTGAATTTCTAATTTATACACCAATGCTTGGAGCCGGCGGAAGTTATTTAGGTTTCATCACAGGCAATTTAATTAATATGAAAATCCCATGTGCACTTAACGCCAGAGATATTGTTGGTACAGAGGCTGGTACGCCTGAAAATGATATTGTATCTACTTTATCAATTGCGACTTCTTCTTTAGTAACCACCGTTGTAATTGCCCTGGGTGTATTTATGATCACTCCGCTTCGCCCTGTTTTGGAAGCAGAAGTTCTTCAACCGGCATTCAATAACGTAGTTCCTGCCCTTTTCGGTGCCATGGCTTTCCAGTACTTCCGCAAGGGCAAACAATTAGTTGCTATTCCATTAATTGTAATGTCACTGCTTTTTATTTGCGTACCAAGTTTAATTTCAAACGTTGGTTTCTTAATGCTAATCAGTGGTGCTATTACAATCGGACATGCATTTATTTTATTTCAAAAAGAAGGAAAAGAATTAGCAAAAAACGAACAAAAGGAAAATTAATGATATGCATCCAACTGCGTTATTTACTTAATTTAAATAAGCCCGTCAGTATTTTTTGATCTTGACGGGCTTTCCTTATAATCAATTTAATAATGCTTTATCGTAACTGTTCAGTACCTTCCAGTTACGATGCAAAAATCCATTAAAAATTGCCTTTGGCAATGGGATTTTTGCACAATGGATATACAAAGCTTCCAGTATTTCTCCATCATTTCTAATACGCTCTGCAATCCGGCACCATTCGAACAGAATCTAAA
>CAYYZV010000019.1:10271-20405 GCA_964476275.1 uncultured Roseburia sp. | reverse complement strand
AGAAAAGTCTCGAAGAGACGATTTTGCGAATGGTGCGCTGAATAGTTACAATAAAAAATAAATGATAAGATTGACGTAACGAAAATTTTACAGTATGATAGATTTGTGATTAGTGGTAACTAACTTCAAAAATGTTGCCACATATTTTATAACAAAGAGTTAGTTAAAACTAACTCACTTAGAATAAGGGGGTATTATGATGGAGAGTGTAGTAGGAATTATAATCGTTTTCTGTGTTGTTGTAGGTGTTTTAGCGATATGCAGGGGAGTAAAACGAATATGTAAAAGATATTTAAAATCCAGTAGAAAAAATAACAAGCACTTAGGAGATAAAAATTATGAGATGGTTAAATAATGTAAAGAATATAAGTGTTTTTGCCGCAGGTGTTTTATTTGGCACAGCTGGAATAAAGTTATTATCCAGTAAAGATGCCAAAAAGGTATATACATATTGTACAGCAGCTGTGCTTCGGGCAAGGGAAAGCATGTTAACGACCGCTACCAGTATTCAGGAAAATGCAGAAGATATTTATGCGGAAGCAAAGCAGATAAATGAAGACAGGACTGTTGTAGAAGATAAAAGTAATATAGTAGAGGAATAGGGAGTTTGAGGTATGAGCGTTGTAATTATCGGGGGAAATGAGAGATAGAAATTACGCACCAATTGAGGGTGCGTAATTTGATAGACGGTTGCTTTGACTGCATGGATTTTTGGAGTAGCATTTTTATAAATTTTAACCACAAAAAAATAACCACATTGTGCTAAACTGATTAATCCCAACTTTCATCGTCCAGTCTTTCTGCTTTGCTTCCTGGATAATAAAAATTATATACTACTTTATAAAGTTCAGCGATTTTATTGTCATCACATGCAATTTGAACTTTCTTAGGAAATTCATGTTCTCTCAGATAATCCATAATACATTTCTCTAAAATATAGATATTCTGAAAATTTTTTGAATTCTTTTCGACAAAAGTGATACTTTCAAAAGTTAATACTTCGGTATCTGTATCAGAAGCCTCAGCTAATTTTCTTCTGTAATAATCTGCTAATTTCAAGGCGTTAATGGTTGGGTTCTTGATGAAATCAATGCTTTCATTTCCTTTTTTTTCTATAACATTTAAACGAAGCATGACAAAAAACTCCTTCTATTATATATATTTTGAATATATTGTAGCTTTCCGGTGTTCTGCTGGCAAGTAGTTTTTACTACTTTACATGATTATATATAGGTGATACACTGAGTTGCAATAATATTTTACAAGGTGGCTATGTATTCTGCTCATGCAGGGACAAAACTCTGCAAGCAGGGTTGCATTTTCTACGTAAACAAGGAGATGCCTGAGACAAAAAGTTTGTCAATCCTAATACTACAAATCTTTTTACCGGTTTCCAGTTTAGTCCGAAGCTGCTACGCTCTAATTTTACTGCTTTCATATTAAAAGTTTACTGCGGGAATGCCTTGTCCTTTTTTTGTTATCTATAAATTTTTATGAATCAAGTATAGGGTAAACTTTTAATGAATTTAAAGTATATGTACGAATTGTATGCCAAATAGTATCTGAAAGTTCAGCATACGGTTCAAGACCAAGTGTTAAACGCATAAATGAGGGATGTTCAGCTAAGGATATTAAAGCTCCTGTAGCTAATCGACTGGTAATGGCAGCAGTGTTCGCATCAACATTTTGCCAGTAGTCCATCAATAATTGGGTTAATATTTGCTCACCTTGTTTACATGCAACTCCTGTAATAGGTCGTTGTTCATTCACAGGATTAATTTGTTCATGGATTAATAAATATAAAACAGCATTATTTATAGGATCTTTAATAATAGAAATATATAAATCTACATATTTTTCAATAAATATCCAAGCCTCGGAAGAAGACAAAGAACCGTTTGCTCTTCGAACATCAATTTCATATCTTAATGGCTGATACTTTTCATTCATATAAGCAGCGACTGTATTTAAGACTTCAAAGTAAAGAGTTTCTTTGTTTCCGAAATGAAAATATACGGAAGCATTATTTGCTCCGACTGCATCTGCAAGCATTCTGGTCGTAGTGGCTTCAAAGCCATATTGTGAGAAAAGTCGAATCCCCTCTCGAACTAATTTTTCTTTTGTAGAAAGATTTTCCTTTGTAAGTAGTTCTGTCAAGTTAAAATTTGTAGTCATGAAGATAACTCCTCCTGCAAACATAGAAATATCAATAGTTGTATTTTGAGCCATATGATAAAAAAAATCAACCATTATTAAAATTTTTTTGAAAAATATGTAGCCAATGCTACAGTTTTTATTGACTAAGTCAAGCGCATGACTTAGTATGATTATATCAAATATTTTTACAAGGAGGGTATAGTAATGGAAAAAAGTGTTACTACATTGCATATCAATGGTACCACCTACACATTTTCAATGGGAACAAATTTAGGACAGGTACCATACAGCGAAACTTTGTTGGATACACTGCGTAACCGTCTTGGACTTACAGGAGCAAAGAAGGGCTGCGATGAAGGCGCATGTGGCTGCTGTACAGTTATTATTAACGGAGATGCTGTTCCATCCTGCATGCAGCTTACAGTAGATTGTGATGGTGCACAGATTACAACATTAGAAGGATTGGCAGATCCACAAACTGGAGAATTACACCCGGTTCAGCAGGCTTTTCTTGATTATAATGCATTCCAGTGCGGATATTGTACACCTGGCATTATTATGGCATCAAAAGCGTTGTTGGATAAGAATCCTCAACCAACTCAGACAGAGGTGGAAGATGCCTTGAGCGGAAACTATTGCAGATGTATCAGTCATTATCATGTGTTTGAAGCACTTGCTTCTCTTGCAGGCCGCGGAATTGATCTTGATGAGAAGTGGAGGGACAGAAAATGAAACATTTCGGAAATGAAAATTACACACAGGAAAACTATAAATACATCGGTAGAGTAAATGTTCCTAGAAAAGATGCGAAAGATATTCTTACAGGTAAATGTACATTTTTAGACGATTTTACTTTACCAAGAATGTTGATTGGACGTACGTTAAGAAGTCCATATGCACATGCAAGAATTAAGAATATTAATGTAGATAAAGCAAGAGCCTTAAATGGTGTTGCTGCAGTTCTTACATGGAAAGATGTAGATCAAAACTGGAAACTTGGATGGCCACCAATGAAACCTATTTTGGGTGAATTTGTAATGTATGCGGGTGATCTTGTTGCTTTAGTTGCGGCAGAAACTGTAGAAATTGCAAACGAAGCGTTGGAATTAATTGAAGTAGAATATGAGGTTCTTCCAGCTGTTTTAGATGGTATAGAAGCATTGAAAGATGATGCACCACAGTTATATCCGGAGATGTTTAAAAATAATATTGTAACACCTGGATTCCCACCATTCCAGAAAGATGGTCCATTCTGGCATTTGATTAGAGGGGATGTTGAAGCAGGTTTTGAAGAATGTGAATATATCGCTGAAGATACTGTAGAATTCTCTAAAATGGGAGCACCAGCAGCACCGGAAACACCAGGTGCTATTGTACGTTGGGAAGGCGGCGATGATTATACGGTATGGTGTGACAGTCAGTCCGGATATATTTTAAAAATTCTCAATTCTACGGTTATTCCAAACTGCAATTTAGAGGTACATACATTTAACGTAGGTGGTTCTTATGGTAACAAACAGAGTCAGGCTGTGCAGGTTATTTCTGCTGCAGTTCTTTCTTTAAACACTGGTCGCCCGGTTAAAATATTCCAGACAAAACAGGAACAGATGTGTTGTTTTGAAACACGTCTTGGAAGTCAGGTTCATGCTAAAATTGGTATGGATAAAGATGGTATTGTAAAGGCTGTGAAAGCTGAGTGGACTGTAGATACAGGATGTATCAGTAATGCTACACAGGGACAGATTGGTGTAGGTATTGGTGAAGCGCAATTAGTAATGGCAAAATGCCAAAACTGGGATCTTGATACGAACCTTGTAGTTACAAATAAACAGCCGGCAGGTATTGTTCGTGGTTATGGCGGTCAGGAATTAAACTCTTGTTTATCGCTTTTAATGGGACGCACCATGAGAGAAGGAAACTTTGACCCAGTAGAGGTCTTTAAGAAAAATTATGTCAGTGAAGGAGATTACTATATCTGGCGTGATGGAAGAAAATGGCAGGCACATTCTGTGAATTATGTAAAAGCAATTGAAGAGCTTGCTGAAAAATTCAACTGGAAAGATAAATGGAAAGGCTGGGGAGTACCAACTTGGACATCTGAAGATGGAAAAATTGTTCGTGGTGTAGGCTGTGGTATTATTGGTAATGCTGACGTAGGTGAAGATAATACAGAAGCATATGTTCGTATCGTTCCTGATATGGTAGGTGATAAATGTCATGTTGTAATGCAGACGAATGTTACAGAATCCGGTATGGGTCAAAGAAATAGCTTGGCGAAAATGGTAGCGGAAGTATTAAATGTACCATTTGACCGAGTAGAAATTACTCCTCCAAACACAAAAGTAAATCCAACTGGTTTCGGACTTTGCGGAAGCCGAGGAACAATTACATACGGACATGCTGTAACAAGTGCAGCAGAGAATGTAAGAGATAAATTATTTGAATTAGCAAAACCAATACTTGATGTAGCAACAGATTCTATGTATCTGACAGATTATGGTGTGTCTACAATTGCAAGACCAGGCTTATTCGTTCCTTGGAAGAAGTTAATTCCTCAAGATTTAACTTTAACAGGTTATGGACAGCATCTTGAAAACTTTTCTACTCCAAGTATGTATATGATTTTCCTTGAAGTAGAAGTGAATAAAGAAACAGGTGTTGTTAAAGTATTGAACTGCCTTGGAGGTTCTGATTGTGGTCAGGTGATTGATCCGTCTGTTCTTGAAATGCAGGCTCAGGGCGGCATTGGTTCTGCTTCCTTAGATACCGCATTATTTGAGGAGCATATTATTGATCCAAAATTAAATCGTACCATGACATATGACATGATTGAATATAAATGGCGTACTTTTAATGAATTCCCTGAGTTCGAAACACATTTCATGGAATCTCAGTTTGATACATTCCAGTTCAAAGCAATTGGTATTGGTGAAATTTCAGGTGCTGCTGCAGCTAGTGCTACTATGCAGGCAATTTCTAATGCAATAGGAGTACAGGTTGCTACATATCCAGCAACACCGGATGTCGTTTTAAAAGCACTTAAAAAATAGAGAGGAGTATGAGCATGAAAAATTTTACATATGTAAGACCGGATAACTGTGAAGATGCTGCTCAGGCTTTGAAGGAAGATGCAGTGATTATTGCAGGTGGCAGTGATTTGTTGGGCGGATTGAAAGCAGATATTTATCCGGATTATCCTAAAACACTTGTTAGTTTAAAAGATATACCAGATATAGATACAATTAAAGTAGAAGATGGTATGTTAAAAATAGGTGCTATGGCAAAACTTACTTCTATTGTGGAGAATGAAACTGTCAAAGCAGAAGTTCCTGCCTTAGCAGAAGCAGCTCACAGCATAGCAACACCATTGATTCGTAATGTTGGTACAATTGGAGGAAACGTATGTCAGGACGTAAGATGCTGGTTCTATCGTTATCCACATGAAATTGGAGGCAGATTGAATTGTGCGAGAAAAGGTGGCGATGTATGTTATGGCATTTTGGGAGATAACCGTTATCACTCTATATTTGGCGGTATGAAAACAGGAGTGACACCTTGTTCTTTAGAATGTCCTGCCGGAACAGATATTCCTGCATATATGGAACAAATCCGTAATGGTAATTGGGATGCAGCTGCACAGATTATTATGGAAGCAAATCCACTTCCAATGCTCACATCCAGAGTATGTCCTCATACATGTCAGACAAAATGTAATCAGTGTGCAAATGGAGACTCTGTGAGTATTCACTCTGTAGAAAGAGCACTTGGTGACTATATTTTAGAAAATGCAGATAAATTCTATAAAGCGCCGGAAACAGAAACAGGAAAATCTGTAGGTATCGTTGGTGCAGGTCCTGCTGGTTTGACAGCAGCTTATTTCCTTCGCAAACAGGGGCATGCAGTAACTATCTATGATAAGATGGAAGAGCCTGGTGGAGTATTAATGTATGGTATTCCTGAATACAGACTTCCAAAACACTATTTACGCGATGTTACGAAAGCATTAAAAGGCATGGGCATCCAATTCGTAATGAATACATTCGTTGGAAAAGACATCATGGTAGAAGAAATCGAAGCAAAGAATGATACCGTATTTTTAGATACTGGTGCATGGAAACAGCCAATTCTTGGCATCGATGGTGAAAGTTTAACTCAGTTCGGTCTGAACTTCCTTGTTGAAGTAAAACAGTTCATGAGTAAACAGATTGATAAGAATGTATTAGTATGCGGCGGTGGTAACGTAGCAATGGACGTTGCACTTACAGCAGTAAGACTTGGTGCTGAAAACGTAACTTTAGTATGTCTGGAACAGAGAGACGAAATGCCGGCTACTAATGAAGAAATTGAGAGAGCATTAGAAGAAGGTGTGAAACTCGTCACAGGCAGAGGTCTTAAGAAAGTAGTTTATGATGGTGACAAAGTTATCGGTCTTGAAACAAAGAAATGTACATCCGTATTTGACGAAAATGGCAGATTTAATCCTGTTTACGACGAAGATGATGTTATGATGATTGAGTCCGACAGTATTATTCTTGCAACAGGTCAGAGAGTTGACCTTGATTTCTTAGGCGATAAGTTCAAAGAGGAAATTCAGTCTGCAAGAGGCTTAATCGAAGTTGGCGAACACAACGATACAAGAAAACCTGGCGTATACGCTGGTGGTGATGCTGCTACTGGTCCATCTATCGCAATTAAAGCAATTCGTTCCGGTGCAAATGCAGCAAGAAACATGAGCAAATATATGGGATATCCAATGGAGACAAAATCTGTTGTAACAGGACTAATTCAGTGTGATACAAAAAAAGTGCATGAAACAGTTGGTAAAGTGGAAATGGATACTCCTGTTTTGGAACGTAGTCTGGATAAAGAAGACTCCACATCCTTAACAATCGAAGAGGCAACAGCAGAAGCTGGAAGATGTATGAATTGTGGATGTTATTCTGTAAATGCATCTGATATTACTCCTGTTCTAATTGCGTTAAATGCGATTGTTAAAACAACTAAGAAAGAAATCAGCGCAGCAGATTTGTTTACGACAAAACTGAAAGTAACAGATATGCTTGATAAGGATGAATTTGTTATTGAAATTATGATTCCATTGAAAGATACCCAAAATTCTCATTATGATAAATTCCGTTTGAGGGAGTCTGTAGACTTTGCGATGGTGAGCCTTGCAAGCAATTACATTATTTCTAATAGTACAGTGGAAAAAGCTTTTATTGTTCTTGGCGGCGTTGCTCCAGTGCCTCTGCGTAGAGAAGCAGCAGAAACCTACTTAACCGGGAAAAAAGTTACAGAAGAAAATGCTGAAAAAGCAGCAGAAATTGCATTAGAAGATGCTAATCCTTTTGAAAAGAATGAATATAAAGTGGAAATTGCAAAGAAATTGATTAAGGATTCTATTCTTCGATTGAAATAAGCAGAAAATAATCTGTACAGGTGTATTAAATAGATGAGTTGGGATGCCTGTTTAGCAGGCATCCCCATCTGTTTTTCTATGGGAGGAAATAGAATGGCAAAGAAAAAAATTCGAATTACCTGTAAATGTAATTACCAATGTTTCTATTGTAGAGAATATTGTAAGAACGAACCGGAGTTATCTATTGAAGAAATCATTGACTTATGTAAAATAGCAGTCGAAGAAGGATATGATGAGATTCAGTTTGGTGGCGGAGAACCTCTGTTGTATCCGGAATTAGAAAAACTTATTATAGAAACGAAAAAAATTGCCGGTGTCTGTAAGGTTTCCATATCAACCAATGGATCTTTATTGCAAAATGAGTTGAAAAAATTAAAAGCAGCCGGTATTGACGAAATAGATTTGCACATGGATGTACCAGATGCAGTTACATATGCAGAGATTACAGGAAAATCACAAATATTAAACAATGTTCTGGGGGTAATCTGGTCATCTGATGTTGGTGATACAGTATCCTTAATAATTTCAGTATATCTGCATCAGAAATCAAAACCATTTCTTGGAGTTATGGCAGCGATTGCAAAACGTTTTGATCTCACGATACAGTTTGTTGAACTTGAGGAATACAGCAGGGCATGCGGATTGGATGAAAAGAACGTTATTCAATTGTTAAGTAAAAATATTAAGAACTTGGAAAGCCAGGGAAACCGTATTTATACAAGTCCGGAATTAAAAGGAAGGCTTAAATTTATTTAGATATGGAGGAGGTATTTGATATATGAATTCATGTCATCAAAAAATGTCGGTGTTTACACAAAAAAATCAAAGTTCCTATTATTTCTGCCAATTAGGAGAAACTGTTCGGATTAAACAAGGAAGTGTGATAGCTTGTCCGCAAGAAATTCCAGGATATTGTTATTATATTCGTAGTGGGCAGGTTCTTGCTGAAACAATTTCTGTAAATGGAGAGGAACGAGTAATTTTTTCTTTTGAAAAAGAAAGTATTATACTTGCGCAATATGTTTTGTCAGGCACGAAGAATCCGCTTTCTTATAGGGTAAAAACAGAGGTGCTTGCTCAAAAAATATCTTATTTGGAACTGGTAAGAGGAATAAAAAATAGTTTTCATATTACAAATGACAATGGTGAGACAGTATTGACAATGCATGTTTCTCAGGAAATGCTTGGAAATATGACAGGAAGTCATCGTGTTACGGTGAATCGGGAATTAAAAAAATTAAAAGAGAAAAATCTTATTTATGCCAAAGAAAGGTTCTATTGTATTCCTGATTTGAATGGATTAATAGCATATAGGGACAGCCAAATATATTTATAGGGATAGGGTAATTTAAATGAAAATAAAACAATACGCAGATCTTAGAAACAAATACACACTTCCAAAAGAAATGCTTTGTTCTGGAAATGTTAGAGAGTCTAAGTATGGTCATGTATTAGCGGTTGGATTTAATACAAAAAGATATGTATATTCAGAAATCGGTTATATATGTGATGAATCAGCACCTGATGTGCTACATGCTTGTGCGTGTGCAATGATGGAATTGGTATTTGAAATGCCCCTTATAAAGACTGTTTTATTAAAACCGGAAATGATTTGTGAAAAAATATGTGGAAACGAAGAACCTTCCGAGGAACTTCTTTACTATTCTAATATGGTTTTATGTGGATTGAATGAGGCATTTAAGGGATATTTGTCTTTGATGGGAAAATAAACAGTTTGAGAATTTATTAAGTTAATACCTCGGTATCTGTATCAGAAAGAAAAAGAGTTTTTAGATAAAAAAGAAGGATATTCCATGCCACAAGAATTAGATAGTATTGGAAGGGTAATGGATACAAAAACAAATAATGACTTATTGTAGTCTGCACTACTATAAAAAAATAAAAAAAGTATTAACATATATTTTAGAGAAAAACTCATTTTTTTTTACTAATCGAATGTTTAATAAAAAATATTCGATTGGTGTTTTATGAAGGTAACGATTTATGAAAATTGGGGCAGTGATTGTGGCAGCGGGTATGTCCGCACAAATGAGGGATTTTAAAGAATTGATGAAGACCGGAGAGTTATCTATGGCAGAGCGGGTGGTATTAAATTTTCACAGAGCAGGGGTGAAAGAGATTGTTATGGTAACCGGATATCAGGGGAAACTGGTCGAAAAGAGTCTTCAGCATTGTGGAATTACATTTCTTAGAAATGAACATTACGAGAGAACGCAGATGCTTGATTCGGCAAAGATAGGGCTGGAATATTTGAAGAACCGTTGTGATCGGGTTCTGTTTTGTCCGGTAGATGTGCCTTTTTTTACAGAAACAACAGTAGAAAAGCTATTGAAGGCAAGGGGAAAGCTGATAGTTCCGGTTTATCAGGAAAAAACAGGTCATCCAATTCGCATTGATTCCGGGTTGATACCTGGGATTTTAGAGTATAAAGGAAATCAAGGGCTGAAAGGTGCATTAGATTCGCTTTCCGTAAAACCGGTGGAATTATGGATTGATGATGAAGGAGCTGTGACAGACGCAGAGAAGAAGGAAGATTA
>CAYYZV010000019.1:0-10171 GCA_964476275.1 uncultured Roseburia sp. | reverse complement strand
AAAGTCCGGTGGTCAGGCACAGGTAACGCAAAAAGGGGATGAATTACTGAATAATTTTGAATGTTATGAGGCAGAAGTGACAGAAGCGGCAGAGCTTTTATATAAAAAGATTTTTGAAGGTAGTGAGTTGTAAAAGATGAGGGGGAGTAGATGGACAGAAAAAATGTGGGGATTTTTGGAGCCGGACAGGCAGGACTTATGGTGAAACGCTGGCTGCCGGGGAATCAAAAATTAGTATGTTTTATTGATAATAACGAGCAGAAGCAGGGAACCTGGTTGGATGGTACAATTGTGTGCTCTATGGAACAGGCATTAGAGCTTGGATTGGATTATATCTTTATTGCCATATTGAATAAAGAAGCTGCTGAGGCAGTGGAGCTTCAGGCAAGACATTTCACATTTGTTGGTGATGTTGTCCGTATTTCGAATTTCAGAGAGCGGCAGGATATCAGACTGTCAGCACTTCGTTTGATGATTGATGAGATAAAAAAGAGAAATATTCCCGGCGAAATGGCAGAGCTTGGAGTTTATCAGGGAGAACTGGCAAAGGAGATGAATGCACTTCTGCCAGAAAAAAAGCTTTATTTATTTGATACCTTTGAAGGATTTGACGCAAAGGACATTGAGGTGGAGCATTTATATGGAAGCCAGAGAGCAAAAGAAAGGGATTTTTCAGATACGAGTATTGAGCTTGTGCGAAGTCGGCTGCAGTATCCGGAACAGGCAGTTTTTTGCCAGGGATATTTTCCAGAGAGCCTAAGTCAACTGGAAGAACTTCCGAAATTAGCATTAGTCAGTCTTGATCCGGATTTATATGCACCTGTGTATCACGGATTGAAAACCTTTTATCCGAAATTAAGCCCGGGCGGGGCGATTTTGATTCATGATTACAATAGTGTTCAGTTTCCGGGTGTGAAAAAAGCAGTAGAAAAATATTGTGAAGAGGAAAATTTGTTTGTTGTACCATTGATGGATTTACATGGTTCAGCAGTTTTAATAAAGCAGGGATAAGGATGAGAAAAATATACGTTTTCCGACATGGAAAAACGATGCAGTCAGGAATTGGTAAATGTATCAGCCAGACGGACTTTCCATTAAGTGCAGTTGGGTTAGAGCAGGCAGAGGCGTTGACAGAATGGGCAGCAAAGCATGAGATTGCCGGAGTATATACAAGCCCACTAAAGCGCTGTGTAGAAACAGCGGCTTACGTCGCAGGTGGAAGACCTATCGAAGTGGTACAGGAGCTTACGGAACTTTCCGTAGGAGTATGGGAAGGACTTCGTTTTTCAGAAATTAAAGAGCACTGGCCGAAAGAATACGAGCAAAGAGGTCTACATATGGGCACAGCAGCACCGCCTGGCGGAGAGAGTTTCAAAGAAGGCGGAGAACGGTTAGATGAAGTTGTCCGCAGGATATTGGCAGAGTCAAAAGGAAATATTCTGATTGTAGCGCATTCAGGAATTTTACGTGGGTGGCTTTGTAAAATAGCAGAAATTTCACCGGACAGAGTGTTTGAATTCGATATTCCTTGTGGCAGCATAACAGAAATTAGTTGGGGCGGTAGGAGGTTTTCTATTGATAAAGTTGGAGAAAAAACAGTATTTGTGCCGGGAAGAAAAGAGACACAGAGTTTTTATAAAGAATGCGATACCTCAGTGGAAGTGCAACAACATTGCAAGGCAGTAGCTGAAATGGTGATGGAACTTTCGCAAGGAAGAAAGATTGATAGAGAACTGTTATATGTAGCAGCTTTGCTTCATGATATGTGTAGAACGGATGGGAAAGAACATCCGCTGAAAGCAGCAGAGAAGCTAAAGAAAGCAGGATATGAGAGGTTGGCAGAGATTGTGGCAGTGCATCATGATTTGCCGAAAGATATGAATAAACTGAAGCAACAGCAGATATCAGAGGAGGCAGAGCTTTTGTATCTGGCAGACAAGCTGATAAAGGGGACTGCGGAGGTTACATTAGAAGAACGTTTTGAAGGTTCAAAACAAAAGTGCAAAGATGAGACAGCGCGAGTGGCATGGCAGAAGCGGTTCGATGATGCTAAGAGGCTAGAGAAGAAATATAAGTAGGTGCTTTGAAGCAAATTAGCTCAGCAGGGCAGAAAAATGATACAAACATTGTGAGAGGAGATAAGATTATGAAATTAATGAAAACAGAAGAAGCAGTAGGCCAGGTGCTTTGTCATGATATTACTCAGATTATCAAAGGGGTTACCAAGGATGCCGTATTCCGTAAAGGACACGTAATCAGAGAAGAGGACATTCCGGTATTACTTAGTGTAGGAAAAGACCATGTGTATATTTGGGAAAATAACGAAAACATGCTGCATGAAAATGACGCAGCAGAGATTTTGCGTGAAATCTGTCAGGGAGCAAACATGCATCCGACAGAGCCAAAAGAAGGAAAAATTGAATTGATTGCGGACGTAGATGGATTGCTCATGATTGATGTAGAACGTTTACGTGCAGTAAATGCTTTGGGAGAAATGATGATTGCTACCCGTTCCCATAGTTTCTGTGTGAAAAAAGGAGACAAGCTGGCAGGAACCAGAATCATCCCATTGGTGATTGAAAAAGAAAAGATGGAGCGAGCAAAAAAAGTGGCAGGAGCAGAACCGCTGCTTCAGTTAGTTCCATTGAAAGCGAAAAAATATGGATTGGTTACAACAGGAAACGAAGTGTTCCACGGACGTATTCAGGATACTTTTACGCCGGTTATTGAAAGTAAACTGGCAGAGTTTGACTGTGAGATGGTATCCCACGTAATTTTAGATGATAACCATGAAAAAATTACAGAGGCGATTAAACAGATGTTAAGCGACGGTTGTGAAATGGTTATTTGTACAGGCGGCATGAGCGTTGATCCGGACGATAAGACACCATTGGCGATTAAAAATGCAGACATTGATATCGTAAGTTATGGAGCACCGGTATTGCCGGGAGCAATGTTTTTAGTAGGATATAGCGAAGATGGCAGACCGGTATGTGGTCTTCCGGGCTGTGTTATGTATGCAAAACGTACGATTTTTGATTTGGCACTTCCTCGTCTGCTTGCAGATGTACCGGTGACAAAAGAATGGTTAGCAGGCTTGGGATTAGGCGGTTTATGCCTCAATTGTGACGTCTGTCATTTCCCAAATTGCAGCTTTGGAAAAGGAATTTAGTGTATGGAAAAATTAGGCGGCTTAATATTAGCAGCAGGCTTATCTTCCCGCATGGGGGATTATAAGCCGCTTATGGATGTAGATGGGCGAAGCATGATAGGACGCGTCATTGATATGATGCGTAATGCAGGTGCCCGGACGATTGTAGTGGTAACAGGACACCGCAGGGAAGAACTGGAAGAGCATCTTAAGAAAGAGCAGGTGGAATTTGTTTTTAATCCGGATTATGCAACTACACAACAGTTAGAATCATTAAAACTGGGACTTCATGCACTGATGGGGAGATGTGAACAGATTATGATTTCACCGGCAGATGTACCCTTAGTAAGTCCGAAAACAGTGAAAACTCTAATGAATTTGGAAGGAGATTTTATCCGCCCCCTCTTTCATGGGGAGGCGGGACATCCTGTTTTTTTAAAGGCAGATTGGCTTCCATATATTGAGAATTACGATGGACCCGGTGGTTTAAAAGGTGCAGTGGAAAGCAATGCAAGGCTACAGTTAGTCAGCCTGGAAGTGACAGACAAAGGGGTAATTTTAGATAATGACACCAAGGAAGATTTAGAACGCCTATTCCGCTGGCACAAGGAAAAGGACCAATATGTGTAAAACCACATTTGGAATATATTTTGAGAAAATCAAAAGGAGAAAAAAGAAATGAAAAAGAGAATTTTTGCCATGTTAATGGCAGCAGTGATGGCAGTGGGAATGACTGCCTGTGGAGGTTCTGGTGAATCAGAAACTCAGAATGACACAACTGTACAGGCAGCAGACACTCAGGAAGCAGAGCCTGCAGAAGAAGTAGAGTTAATCGTGTTTGCAGCAGCAAGTATGACAGAGACATTGACAGAAATCGCAGAGCAGTACAAAGAAGTTGCACCACACGTAACTTTAACCTTCAACTTTGACTCATCAGGAACCTTAAAGACTCAGATTGAAGAAGGTGCAGAATGTGACTTATTCATCAGTGCAGGACAGAAACAGATGAACCAGATTGATATTACAGCAGATGCATCTGTCAATGAAGCAGGTCTTGATTTCGTAGAACAGGGTACACGTATTGACTTGTTAGAAAACAAAGTTACATTAGTAGTTCCGGCAGACAATGCAAGAAATATCAATAGCTTTGATGATATGATCAATGGCTTAAAAGATGGTTCGATTCTTTTAGCAATGGGCAACAGTGATGTTCCGGTTGGTCAGTACACACAGAAAATTTTAGCTTACTATGAGTTAAATGAAGAAGAATTAGCAAATGCCGGCAGCATCACATATGGCACAAACGTAAAAGAAGTAACAACCCAGGTTTCTGAAGCAACCGTTGATTGTGGCGTTATTTACTGTACAGATGCATTCAGTGCAGGCCTTACCGTAGTAGACAGTGCAACAGCTGAAATGTGTGGACAGGTAATTTATCCTGCAGCTGTATTAAACATCAGCACAAACAAAGAAGAAGCACAGGCTTTCCTTGATTACTTAGTAACAGATGAAGCTATGGCAGTATTTGAAGCAGTTGGTTTCGCACCAGTTGAATAACAATTAAAGTTGAAAGAAAACAGATAAGCAGGGGGTAATTGCCCCCTGCAGTCTTAAAATAATGATAACGGAGGAAAAAATGGACTGGTTTCCGTTGTTAAATAGCTTAAGAATTGCAGCAATCGCCTGCGTGATTGTATTTTTTTTAGGTTTATTTTTTGCCTATTATATTGCGAAGCTGCCAAGAGCGGTGAAGGGTATATTAGATGTGATCCTGACTCTTCCTATGGTATTGCCGCCGACGGTATGCGGATATTTTTTATTGATTATATTTGGACCGAAACGTCCTTTGGGACAGTTTTTGATGCAATTTGGTATTCGTTTTGCAATGACCTGGTATGGTGGAGTGCTGGCAGCGATTGTTGTAGCATTTCCGCTTATGTATCGAACCGCCAGAGGTGCTTTCGAAAGCTTTGATGAAACTCTGGCATGGAGTGGAAGAACCTTGGGACTTTCCAATACATATGTATTCTGGCGTATTCGTATGCCTGCATGCAAGCAGGGAATTATTGCGGGAACTGTACTGGCTTTTGCAAGAGCCTTGGGGGAATATGGTGCTACCAGTATGTTGATTGGTTATACACCGGGTAAGACCGCAACCATTTCAACCACAGTATATCAGTTATGGAGAACCAATGACGAAGCAGGAGCGTTTCAGTGGGTACTCGTGAATTTAGCAATCAGTACTGTGGTATTGCTTTGTGTTAATTTCCTGGAGAGAAAAAATAAGCAGGGAGGAAAGCACGCATGAGTTTAGAGGTTCGTATTGAAAAACAATTAGGAAATTTTTTGCTGAAAACAGAATTTGTAACCGAGGGGGAACCAACGGCACTTTTGGGTGCTTCCGGCTGTGGTAAGAGTATGACAATGCGATGCATCGCCGGAATTATCCGCCCGGATAAAGGAAGAATTGTGCTGAACGGCAGAGTTCTGTTTGACAGTGATTTGAAGATAGATTTGCCGCCGCAGAAACGAGGTGTAGGATATTTGTTCCAAAATTATGCATTGTTTGAAAATATGACGGTGGAACAAAACATTGCATGTGGAATTCATGCAGAGAAAAATAAAAAAGTAAGAAAAGAGTTCGTTGCAGCCATGATCGAGCGCATGCATCTGACTGGTTTAGAAAAACACAGACCAAGCCAGTTGTCTGGCGGACAGCAGCAGAGAGTGGCATTGGCACGTATTTTAATTGGAAAGCCGGAAATTGTCTTGTTGGATGAGCCATTCAGCGCATTAGACAGTTATCTTCGTGACCAGTTATTACCCGAGGTGAGAAAGCTTTTAGAGAGTTTTGAACAAGAGATGCTTTTGGTTACCCACAGTAGAGATGAAGCTTATACCATGTGCAGTAGCCTTTTAATAATGGAAAATGGTCTCATCTGTGACAGAGGAAAAACCAAGGATGTATTTGCGAATCCAAAGAGTGTGCCGGCAGCAGTATTAACCGGATGTAAGAATATTTATGCTGCGAAAAAAGCGGGAGAAACTACAGTAGAAGTACCGGAATGGGGAATCTGCCTTGAGGCAGGACGACCGGTAAAAGAGGATTTGTGCGCAATTGGAATCCGCGCACATTACTTTAATCCAAAGGCTCAGACAAATCTGTTTCCGGTTGTGTTGGATGAAGAGATAGAATCGCCTTTTGAGTGGACAATTAAATTCCGCTATGCAGGACAAAAGGAAGGAACCCCTTCCCTGTGGTGGCGGCTAACAAAGGATAAAAAAACAAGAGAGTTTCCAACGGCGCTTGGAATCGCACCGGCGAATTTGCTATTGCTATATCCATATGAATAGCAGGGCGTAAAAGGAGAAGGAAGACATGAAAAAGTTGATTGATATTATGTTAAAGCGCATAGAGCAGGGGGAAGGAAGCGTTTTAGTTACTATTGTACAAAATGCAGGAAGCGCACCAAGAACTACCGGCGCAGCGATGCTGGTAGGACAGGAAGGTTATATTGCAGGAACCATCGGCGGCGGTATGTTAGAGTATAAGGCTACGGAGCAGGCGCAAGAAGATTTGAGAGAGCAGAAAAGCACGTTACGTCAGTATCGCCTGACCAAAGAAGAAGTTGCGGGATTAGGAATGGTTTGTGGCGGTGATGTCGACGTATTGTTTAAGGTGATTTTGCCAACGGAGAAAAATCTGCAGGTGGTAAGACAGGTTCAAAATTGTCTGAATCATTATGAAAAAGGATGGTTGGTGCTATCTTTGGAAGGCGAGAGCTTTGGTTTTGTGAATGAAAACGAAGCTACATGGGGATTTTTTGAAGATGAGATACCAACGATTGATAAGCAGGATGAAAGATGTTCTTATCTGACAAAGAATCGAAATGGAAAAGAGTTCTATATCAACAATTTGGAAAATACCAGTAAGGTATACATCTTTGGTGGTGGTCATTTGGCACAGGAGCTGGTTCCACTTATTTCTCATTTAGGTTTCCGTTGTATTGTAACAGACGATAGAGAAGAATTTTCTAACAAGAGATTATTTCCACAGGCAGAAGAAGTACATACTCGTGAGTTTGACAAGTTAGACGGCAAGTACGATATACATGAGCAGGATTATATCATTGCTATGACTAGAGGACACATGGGAGATTTGGAGGTACAGAAGTTTGCAATGCGTACTCCTGCATATTATATTGGTGTGGTAGGAAGCAGAAGCAAAATTGCAGCTGTAAATGCAAAGTTAAGAGAAGATGGATTTTCGGAAGAAGATATATCACGTATTGTGACACCAATTGGAATAAAAATTCACAGTGAAACTCCGGCAGAGATTGCGGTAAGTATTGCAGCACAGCTGATAGAAAAAAGAGCGGAGTATAAGAGAAAATAGGGGACAGGCTATGGAACAGAAATTTACACATTTTGATGCTGACGGAAATGCCATTATGGTAGATGTATCGAAGAAGTTTGACACAAGCCGCATTGCGATTGCATCAGGAATTATCAAAGTAAATGAAGCTGTTATGGATGCAATTGTGAATAAAACGGCGGCAAAGGGCGATGTTCTTGGAGTTGCACGAGTAGCAGGTATTATGGCAGTAAAGCAGACTGCCAATTTGATTCCCATGTGCCATACTCTTTTAATTACGAAATGCAGTGTGGATTTTGAAATTGACAGGGAAAATTGTGAAATTAAAGCAATCTGCACAACGAAGGTAGAAGGAAAAACAGGTGTAGAAATGGAAGCAATGACAGGAGTAAGTATTGCATTGCTGACCATTTATGATATGTGTAAGGCAATTGATAAGCGTATGGAAATTTCCGCTATTCATTTAGATAGAAAAGAAGGTGGAAAAAGTGGAGTGTTTGAAAGATGATAGATAAAGAAGGCAGAGTCATTGACTATCTGCGGATTTCAGTTACAGATCGTTGTAATCTTCGTTGTATTTACTGTATGCCTGAGGAAGGTTTAGAGAATATAGGTCATAATCGAATTATGACCTATGACGAAATTGTGCGTATTTGCAGAATTCTTGCGGAACATGGTCTGGAAAAAATCAAGATTACAGGTGGAGAACCCCTTGTCCGTAAGGATGTAGTTTTGTTAATTAGGGAACTGAAAAAAATATCGGGGATAAAAAATGTTACCATCACAACGAATGGAGAGTTATTAGAGGAATATTACGATGCACTGGTAGAAGCCGGAATTGACGCAATTACAGTAAGTCTTGACACCTTAGATTCTGCGGTTTATCAGGAGATTACCAGAAGAAATGAACTGTCCAGAGTCTTGGCAGGAATCAAAAAAGCGATAAGAGAAAATAAAGTGCGTTTAAAAATAAATTGTGTTCCAGTATGGCAGATTGAGAAACAGGATATTTTATCACTTCTTGAGTTTGCAAAAGCATCGGAGGTAGATGTCCGTTTCATTGAGATGATGCCGATTGGATTAGGAAAACAGTTTGAATTCGTATCGGAGGAGAGTATCCAAAAACTGATAGAGGAAAAATATGGCCCTATGACTTTATATTGTGAACGGAGAGGAAATGGGCCCTGCAAGTATTATGATGTACCGGGGCTTGTGGGAAAGGTTGGTTTCATTAGTGCGGTCAGTCATAAGTTTTGCGACCGGTGCAACCGTGTGCGATTAACAGCGGATGGATTTTTGAAAACCTGCCTACAGTTTGATTGCGGTGTACAGTTAAAGAAGCTGCTGGAGGAAAACGTATCCGATGAGCAGTTATGGAAGGCTATGGAAGAAGCAATTTATTTAAAACCAAAATCACATCACTTTGATGAAGAGATAGGCATTACAGAAGATGAAGCACGTGGAATGTCTCAAATTGGTGGTTAGGAAAGGAATAGAAGGTATGAAATTTAAAGCAGCAGTCATTACCATAAGTGATAAAGGAGCGCGTGCGGAACGTGTGGATACTAGTGGACCTGCAATCTGTAAAATGGCAGAAGAGCAAGAATTTGAAATCGTATATACAACCATAATACCTGACGAAATAGAAATCATAAAATCTGAACTGATAAAGTGTGCAGACGAATTACAAGTGAACCTTGTGCTTACAACTGGGGGTACAGGCTTTTCTCCAAGAGATATTACACCAGAAGCAACCCTTGCGGTTGTGGAAAGGGAAACCAGAGGAATTCCGGAAGCAATGCGTTCTGCCAGCTTAAAAATTACACCAAGAGGTTGTTTATCCAGAAGTGCAGCCGGCATCAGAAAAGGCACACTGATTATCAATCTGCCGGGAAGTGAAAAAGCAGCAAAAGAGAATCTGGAGGCAGTTTTAGGTTCAGTAAAGCATGGATTGGAAATGCTGGCTTCCAAAGGTTCGGCAGACTGTGCAGAAAATGCACCTGTGAAAAAAGAAATACCGTCTATGGATGCGTGGCTAAAAGAGGCAAAAAAATCTCCTGATGCAGGAAAAGTTGGAATGTATCTTACACATAATGGCATTGTTCGTGAGACTGCAAAGGCTGTAGTGAGAAGTAGTAAAAAAGATGAGAAGCGTGTTAAAGGTATGTTGTTTTCCTATGATAAGGAAAAAGTTGCCCAAGTAATTGAGGAAACACGTAAATTAGAAGGAATCTATTATGTGCGGGTTTGGCTTAATGAAGGGGAATTGCAGGTAGGAGAAGATATCATGTATGTGTTGATTGGCGGTGATATACGTCCTCATGTAGTAGATGCGTTGGTTTCTTTAGTAGGAAAAATTAAGACGGAATGTGTTGTGGAAAAAGAATTATATTAGCATTAGAAAGAATTAAAAAAATAATATATAAAACTCGAAGAGAATGATTGAAGACGGGAGAGATAGGGAAACCCCCTCTCCCTTTTCTAATCTAAAAAGAAGATGAAAATTGCAGCGTTTTTATTCTATATTTTCTATCATCGTGTTTGCTTGAACTGCTGTAATTTCTTTCTGTACATACTTGGGAGCATATCATATGTTTCCTTAAACGCAGTAGTAAATCTGCTCTGACTCTCATAGCCAACAGCAA
>CAYYZV010000018.1:0-20697 GCA_964476275.1 uncultured Roseburia sp. | reverse complement strand
CTTTAGCGATTTCTGATGCTAAACGTCCTAATGTCTTACCTTCAGCGTCAACTACATACCATTTTCTTTCGATGGTAGCTGGACTAGCCATAAAAGTCTTCATTGCGTTTCCTCCTAAAAAATAATCATTACGTCGATTCAGCTATGTGAATGTCCGGACACATCGCTTCCTCATACATTTTGTTTTATAGTTGAAATGTCTCACCGGGGCTTTGGTTTGACATTATTTCACTATCACAGACTTTGATATTATATTACACGATTCCTCGCGTGTCAACAGTTTTCTCGGAATTCCTTTGGTTTTTCTTCCAGTTTTTTACTCAGCTTCGTACTCAATCCCAATCATCGTAAGACCCTTCGCCGGTGCAGTCGGACCTGCCTTGCTCCGGTCACGAGCTTCTAAAATTTCTAAAATAGATTCCGGCTTTAAATCACCCGCGCCAACCTTTATCAGCGTACCTGCAATGATACGAACCATATTATACAAAAAACCATTTCCGGTTACCCGTATTGTTATCACGTCATCTTCTTTTATAACCTGACAGTCATAGATCGTGCGTACCGTGGTCTTCACCTGCGCTCCTACGGCACAGAAACTTTTAAAATCATGTTCTCCAATGAAATAGACTGCCGCTTTCTGCATCGCCTCTTCGTCCAGTTTATGATAATAAAAATGAGTATCCAGCCTTCTCGTCGGATTTCGGAAGGTTTTATTTAAAATCCGGTACTCATAGGTTTTACGGCCTTTCTGATAGCGCGGATGCCAATCTGGCGGCACCTCACAGGAATCCTGCACGACGATATCCTCCGGCAGCTTCTGATTCAGTGCAAACGAAATTTTATCTGCGGGCATTCTCGTATTCGTATCAAAAATTGCCACATTTCCGAGTGAATGCACACCGGAATCTGTCCGGCTTGCGCCGGTCACCACGATATCCTCTTTTAATAAATTCGACAAATGTTCATTCAATACAGACTCAATCGTCACGCCATTGGGCTGTATCTGCCAGCCACAGTAATTCGTACCATCATATGCCACTACAAGCTTCACTCGTTTCATAACACTCACCTACCGAAGCAAAAGCGTAATCACAAAATACACAATCACTATTAAATATGCCAGATAATCCCTTCTTACATAAGTCAGCGGCTTCATTTTGGTTCGCCCGCTTCCTCCATTATAGCATCTGGCCTCCATCGCCATTGCAAGGTCATCTGCTCGGCGGAATGCTGAAACAAAAAGCGGCACTAATAATGGAATCATATTTTTTACACGTTTTAACATATTTCCATTTTCAAAATCTGCACCTCTTGCCATCTGTGCTTTCATAATTTTATCGGTTTCTTCAATTAAAATCGGTATAAAACGTAATGCAATCGACATCATCATTGCAATTGCATGTACCGGAATTCCGATTTTATTTAATGGTCTTAAGGATTTTTCCAAACCATCTGTAAGCTGATTTGGCGTCGTCGTTAATGTCATGATTGAAGTACCTAAAATCAAATAAATCAATCGTATCGTCATCAAAACAGCATTCTGTAAACCTTCTTTTGTAATCTCTAAAACCCATACGGACACCAGCACTTCTCCCGGTGTAAAAAACAGATTAAATAATGCTGTAATTAACATTAATACCATAATAGGTTTTAACCCCTTTACCATAAACTTAAAGGGAACCTTAGACAGCAAAACAACTCCTGCCATAAAAAGAGTCGCTATAAAAAAGCCCACTATCCCTTTCATACAGAAAAGTGAGATGACATATATCAATGTTCCAAATAATTTCACCCTGGGGTCAAGCTTATGTATCACCGAATCTGCCGGATAATACTGCCCTATCGTAATATCTCTTAACATCTAAATAAACAATAACCTTTCTACCGTCTGCCGCTGCCAAGCACCTTAAGCAGCGCATCTTTTGCTTCTGCTATCGTTGTCACATCGGTGTTTACGTTTAATCCCCGGCCTTTCAGCTCATGCATCAGATATGTCACCTGTGGAGCCGCAAGACCAATCGCTTCTAATTCTTTATAATTTTTAAATACTTCCTTCGGCACATCATCATACATGACTCTTCCCTGATTCATTACGATAATACGCTTTACATATTTGGCCACATCTTCCATACTGTGCGAAACGAGAATAACGGTCATTCCCCGCTCTTTATGCATCTTTGTAATCAAATCTAAGATTTCATCTCGACCGCCCGGATCTAATCCGGCAGTTGGCTCGTCCAAAATCAGTACCTCCGGCTTCATTGCAAGCACGCCTGCTATTGCCACTCGACGTTTCTGTCCGCCTGATAAATCGAACGGAGACTGATAATAAAGCTCCTCCGGTATTCCTACGCTTCTTAACGCTTCAAAAGCACGCAGACCAGCTTCATTTTTAGCAAGTCCCTGATTCATCGGGCCAAAACAAACATCATCAAAAATCGTGGTTTCAAAAAGCTGATGCTCCGGATACTGAAATACCAGTCCCACTCTGTTTCGCAATTCTCTTAAGTCAAAATCTTTATCATAAATATCCTGACCATGAAAATAAATTGCTCCGCTTGTCGCCTTTATCAATCCATTCAAATGCTGAATCAAGGTAGATTTACCGGAACCGGTATGTCCGATAATCCCTATAAATTCTCCATCCTCAATTTTTAAATTGATGTCATCTAAAGCTTTTATCTCGTATGCAGTTCCTTCACTGTATATATAATTTACTTTGTCTACTATAATCGACATTTAATAACCATGCCTTTCCACGTTACTGTTCACATAATACGCTTATGCAAGCCTCATAATTGCTTTCACCAGCTCTTCTCTGGTCAAAATCCCTGACGGAATATCTATCCCAGACTGGCGTAGTTCATCTGCCAACAATGTCACCTGCGGCACATCTAAACAATGTTTCTTTAATTCGTCCACCTGCGAAAAAATCTCACGCGGCGTTCCTTTCATTACTACTGAACCCTGCTCCATCACATATACATAATCCGCATCTACCACTTCTTCCATGTAATGTGTAATCAGAATAACAGTAATTCCCTTTTTCTGATTCAATTCCTTTACGGCCTGCAATACCTCTTTACGGCCATTTGGGTCTAACATTGCAGTAGGCTCGTCCAATACAATACACTTTGGCTCCATTGCCATAACACCTGCAATTGCCACCCTCTGCTTCTGCCCGCCTGACAATTTATTTGGAGAATGTTTACGGTATTTCAGCATCCCTACCGAACGCAGGCTGTCTGCTACTCTCGCCCAGATATTTTCAGTTGGCACACCGATATTTTCCGGTCCAAATCCGACATCCTCTTCTACCACACTGGCGATAATCTGATTATCCGGATTCTGAAAAACCATTCCTGCCGTCTGACGGACGGTTAAAATATTTTCTTCTATGGAAACATCCCTGCCGTCTACCCACAGCGTTCCTTCTGTCGGTGAAAGCAGTGCATTAATATGCTTTGCAAAAGTAGACTTTCCAGAACCGTTATGACCCAATACAGCAATAAATTGCCCCTCTTTTACATCAATATCAACATGATCTAAGGCAGTCTGAATCGACTCAACGTTTCCTTCCTCGTCTCTTCTAATATATTCATGAACTAACTGTCTTGCTTTTATAATCCCCACTTTTTTACCTCGCAAATCTGCACCTTTGTGAAAATTTTATTAATATACAAATTTTACCAGCTTAAACGATGCAGCTCACCCTCAAGCTTCATGTGATCAAACTCATTCTGACGCAGTGCCTCGTATAATACAATTGCAACAGAATTTGACAAATTTAAGGACCTAGTATCTCCCACCATTGGAATCCGCACGCAGGTATCCGGATTTTCTTTTAAAATTTCTTCCGGAATACCGGCACTTTCTTTTCCAAACATAATATAACAATCCGGTTCATAAGAAACCTCTGTATACACATGCTTTGCCTTTGTTGTTGCCATATAAATTTTAGCATTTGGATTCTTCTGACAGAAATCTTCCCAATTTACATAAGTCGTTACATCCAAATCCTTCCAATAGTCCATTCCTGCACGTTTAATAGACTTTTCATCTAATCGAAATCCCAGGGGCTCAATCAAGTGCAGTCTCGTATCTGTAGCCACACAGGTTCTTCCTATATTTCCCGTATTTGCCGGAATTTCCGGCTCATATAATACAATGTTTAACTTTGCCATAATACATTCCTTTACTTATCCTAACACCTGATACAATTCATCCGTCTTTGGCCGTTCTAAAAAGCTGTGCTCTTCTTCATCCTTTCGAATCATGCGATCCTTTCCTTCTGTAGCTTTTCCAATCACCGCCGCAGAAATGCCAGCCTTCTCTAATTCCCTAACCAGTTTATTGCCGTCTTCTGATGCCATCAGCATGCTTCCGCTGGAAATTAATCTATATGGATTAATGCCGTAAAATTCACAGATTTCTACAGTTTCCTGACGAATTGGAATTTTCTTCACATCAATATCCAGTCCGATACCGGATGCTTCTCCCATTTCCCATAATGCGCCAAAAATTCCGCCCTCTGTAATATCATGCATTGCACTGACACCTGTTTTGACTGCAATCTGTGCCTCAGGCAATACAGAAAGGTATGCATCCAATTCCTTTGCTTTATCAATAAAAGAAGTCGAAAAACGTGTCTTTAATTCCTCTTCTTTTTCCTTCGCAATAATAGAAGTTCCTTCGATTCCAATCCACTTTGTTACTACAATGTCCATCCCCGGTCTTGCACCTGAAGTCTGAACCATCTTTCCTTCTTGTACCTTGCCTACCCCGCATACCGTAACTACCGGCTGATTTACCACTGCTGTAACCTCTGTATGGCCGCCCATAATCTGTACATTGGCAGCTGCACATCCTTCTTCCATCTGTCCCATAATCTGCTTTAAATGGGACTCTTTCGCAGTTGGCGGGAGTAAAATCGTAAGCAGTACACCTACCGGTTCTGCACCGGAGCTTGCCAAATCATTTATTGTAATCTGAATCGCCAGCTTTCCAATATCTTTTGCTGTTCCTGTAATCGGATCGGTTGATAAAATAAAAATCTCGTCTTCTGCCAGCTTCACTGCTGCACAGTCTTCTCCGATACCGGCGCCTAATACTACCTCTGACCTTTTTGTATGAAGCTGTTTAAACACGGAACGCTCTAATACGTTCTCTGGTACTTTTCCAATTTTCATATATCCTCACATTCATAGCAATAGGCTGTCTCTAAAAAACAGAGGCAGCCTTACATTGATTTTTTCATTTATTACTGCATTACTGCAGCTGCAGCTTCTGGGTGGGTCCAGTATAATGCCTGATAAATCGCTGCCGGATCACCTGTTCCAATCGCATTGTATACATTATTACGAAGTTCAGCATCGTCTGTTGCTATACCAATAGCTATCGTTCGAGGTGAAGACTTATAATTGCTGGTATTAAACTTATCCCTGCTTACTTCCACACCGTTTTCCTTTACAATCTTCCATAACTGAGATTTATATCCAATATGACCGGCCTGTGTTCTGGTGACAGTTCCCACAGGAAGCTCCGTTGCTGTATAACTAATTGCCGGATTTTCCTGAGAAAGTACCTCTGTCTCAAATTCAATCGTTCTGTTTGCAGGTCTGGTTTCTACACCATAAATATTAAAATACAAATCTTTTCCCTGTGTATATCCTTCCAGATAAATCGGATACTCTGTATTATTTACAAATTTCAAATCCAAATAGTCGCCTGCAATTGCCGCATCCATCGCCAATGGAACATACGCTACTGTCATAGAGTGGTTCTGTCTTTCTGTAACCTCTAATTCAGCTAAAATAACTGCATTATATAATGTGGTAGACACCTGGCATACACCGCCGCCATAAGACTGCACTGTCTGACCACCTTCATAAGAACCTGCTTTTTCGTAGCCATTTGCCGCTGTTCTCTGCAGAATTGTCTCGTTTACAGAAAATTCATCTCCCGGATACAAAATCGTACCATCAATTCTGTCAGTTGCCACCTCAATATTTGTCACACGCGCTGCCACAGAAGACTTAAAGTTCGTATGATAGCTTCCCAGCAAATCCTTTACCTGAGCCAATTCTTCTTTTGTTCCTTTTGGCTCTGTCACTTCTGCACTAAGCTCAATCACTGCATCTTCTCTATCCCATTCTGATGCAATATATTCTTCAATCAGTGCCGCAGATGGACCAACATTTACTCCTATTCCTGTTGTTCCTGCTACATAAGTAAACTGACCATTTTCGCGAATCAAACCGTTATTAACCGCTTTTGTATCAATTTTACTGATATTATCATTCAATAAAGCTGTCACTGTTTCAACATCCACACTGACATCCAGCTCCAGTACTAAATCTCCCTGTGCCAAATCCGTCATATCCTTATAACGATTCAACAAGCTTCCTGTCTTGCCTACTGACATCGCCTCGTCTATGATATGCTCATTTGTAACAGCAAATCCCAGCTCAGAAACTTTTGTCGTAAACTGCTTATCGCCTGCTGTTAAAGTAATCTCTGTTTCATTTAATTCTTCGATATAAGCAGCCAAAGCCTCTTTGGCTTCTTCTGTCGTCATACCTCCGATATAAACGCTTTCAATATAAATCCCCTCTGAAATACGGTTGTCACTAGTCTTGGCATTTACCTGTAAATACATGCCTGACCATACACTTACCGCCATTACTGCCAGCAAAAGCGGCAAAACCCATTTTATTTTTTTCATTTTCCCTCTCATTCTGCCGTTTTTCGGCAACTTAATTATGTAACGATTAAAACTAGTATACCCCTATCTTTTGTAATTTTGCAAGATGCATAACCACGAATATAATTGACTCTCAGTCTCTTTTTTAGTATATTTTTACATGAGAGCAACTGCAACTGTGGAAATAATCATTAATACTACAAGTACGATTACAATTGCAGATACAAGTTTTTTGTGTTTTTTACTTCCAAATTGAAACATTATTTTCCCTCGCTTTCAGGTGAAATAGAAAGGATACACTATGGTACTCCCTTTTTTAGGTTTATTTATTATGTTAATTGCAGCTGTCTCCTTTTACAGCAAACGTGGCAGCCGCCATCAGCAGGAGATTCACGACTCGTTCTGGGAACGGGAACAAAAAGCAAACTTTGTCCGCCGCCAGGACATCAGTGGTCTTCCCTATATTAACATACCTCTTGAAGATTTTTCAATAGGTGCATTTACAGACGAAGAATTAAATCAGATAGAAAACACTCTGCAGACTTTTCATGACAAAAAAATTCTGAATCTAAACGGCCAGACAAATACAGATTTAAAACTTCAATATGGTCCTGCCAATCTGCCGCTGTTAACGGAATATGATCAGAACTTTACGGATATGCTGCAGCTTCTCACCAGATACATAAACCGTCTGCTTGAACTGGAACAGACAGAAGCTGCTCTTCCAGTGCTGAAATTCTGCATCGAAGCAGGCTCTGATATTTCTTCTCATTATGTGCAGCTGGCAGAGTATTATAAATCCAAAGGGCAGCTTGACAAAATAGATGCCCTGAAAGAAAAAGCCAACGACTTGGATTCGCTAATGAAAGTTTCTATTCTGCAGAAATTAGATACTATCTTATCCAAATAGCTTCTACACCAGTGTCTCTTTGTAATTACAGAATTTATTGTAAGCTATAAAGAGACACTGCATAAAATGCAAGTGTGATTTTTATTCTTTCTCCATTTTACCATATAAGGCTATCAGCTGATCTGTCAGCCTTGAAGCTTCGCTTTTGGTCATCGCTGATGAAAATTCTTCCAAAACAATTCCATGATACTGTGCAAATTTCTTCAAATACTGCTTCTGACGCTCTGTAGCAGGCGACTGCTTCTTTGCTTTATATAAAAGCGGTTTCGCTGCAAAGGCTTCCTCGCGTCCTTCTCCATAATCAGATTTCAATTTTTCAAAAATCTGTGCTGTTTCCCTTGCATCGTCCAATGCTCTATGCGCATTCACTCTGGAAATCCCAAAATAGCTGCACAGACTTTCCAAATCTTTCTTCTGTTCCGGAGGCAAAAACAAGCGCGCTAATTTCAACGTATCCACTGCATTTTTTTCCAAAGGGATTTTATGATTCACTGCCCACTGCTTTAAAAAAGAGAAATCAAAAATCACATTTTGCCCAACCAGAACATCTTCACCTAAGAAAGCAAGAAATTCCTGTACGGCTTCATCCAGCGGCCGTCCGGCATCTGCATCTGCCTGTGTAATTCCAGTCAGGCTTATTACCTTCTCACTTAATGAAATCTGCGGATTTACAAGTGCCGAAAAACTTTCTGCTTCTTTTCCATCCCGAATACGGATTGCTGCCACTTCCAGTATCTTATCTGTTTTTGCATTTAATCCTGTCATTTCCAAATCAATAACAACATAGTCTTTTAACATACTTATTTTTTCCTTGTTTTTTTATCCGAGCGGTCCTCTGCTTTACACAAATCCTGTAAAAAACAGTTTTCGCATTTCGGACTTCTGGCAAAACAAATATTTCTTCCAAACGAAATAATCTGAATATTATATAAAATCCAATGGTCCTTCGGAAGAACCTTCATTAACTCGTATTCAATTTTCTCCGGATCGGTTTCCTTTGTAAAACCTAATCTTCTTGAAATACGTTTTACATGCGTATCTACCACAATACTTGGCTCGTGATAAATATTTCCACGAATCACATTTGCGGTTTTGCGGCCGACTCCTGCCAAAGAGGTCAGATCTTCTAAAGAAGACGGGACTTCTCCGCCAAACTCATACACCAGACGTTTGGCACAGGCGATAATATTTTTGGCCTTATTATGATAAAATCCGGTGGGCTTAATGTCCTGCTCCAATTCCTCTAAATCTGCGTTTGCAAATTTTTCCAAAGAATCATATTTCCGGAATAAATCTTTCGTTACAATATTAACTCTGGCATCGGTGCACTGCGCACTTAAAATAACTGCAATCAGCAGCTGCCACGGATTCTCATGATTTAAGTAACAGATATATTCTGTCCCATATTCTTTATCTAATCTATCTAATATTTCCTTTGTTCTCTTTGTCACGCGACTCTCCTTCCGGCAGCGCTGCCTCTTTTACCTTAGCCTGGTGATCTAACGGATCTCTATGCTGATAATCAAACAATACATAAATACAATCTTCCTGACGCTTTGGCAGCTGTTCTAACTTCCGTTCACTCTTATTCGGAAATCTGTAATGAAACGGCTCAACATGGGAAAGAGAACCATTTTTACAGTACAGCTTTGTCATCCGCTTAAACTCTGAAATCGACGGTGCCCAATATGGCCTGCTCTTACAATTTTCTCTGTAATACAAATCAAATGTCAGACTTTCTTTTATCACATCGCAGACAGCTTCTTTTTCTTCTGCACCTTCTTTTGCTCTTTCTCTCGCAAAATATTCCTCCACGAACTCCAGCAGAATCTCACAGCGTCTGATACGCGAATGACTCATCGCCAAATAGCCCTTTTCTTCATAATATGCTCCCAACATTTGAAACATCACAAATGGACTGTCAAACAGCACTTCCATTACTTTCATCGTAATTTCAAACTGTCCGCTGTTATAATATACTTCCAACATCTCTTCCACTTGTTTGATTTTCAAAACATCCTCAAAGCTTAACCATTTGGTCTTCATGACTTCATAAGGCGCGGCTGAATGATATATAAGTTCGTATTCTGCTGCATGATCATACATATAAGAACCCTTTAATACCTTTAAAAAGCCCAGCTGTAACTGATTTGGCTTTAAGGCATATATTTCATCAAAGGATTTTCCAAATGTCTCATAATCTTCATACGGCAGTCCTGCAATTAAGTCCAAATGCTGATGAATATTTCCGGCATCCTGAATTTGCTTCACGACTTCCTTTAACCGTTCCAATTTCATACTGCGGTGAATTTCCACGATCGTCTCCGGATTCGCAGACTGTACACCGATTTCTAACTGCACCAGCCCCGGCCGCATAGAAGCAAGCAATTCCAGTTCTTCTTCATTTAACAAATCTGCTGATATTTCAAAATGAAAATTGGTTATCCCTCTGTCATGTTCTTTGATAAACTGCCAGACTGCCATCGCATGCTCATGCTGACAATTGAAAGTCCTATCTACAAATTTTACCTGAGGTACTTCTTTTTCAATAAAAAATGCCAGTTCTTTTTTCACCAGTTCCAGGTCTCGAAACCGCAGCTTTTTGTCTATGGAAGACAGACAGTAGCTGCAATGAAATGGACACCCTCTGCCGGATTCATAATAGATAATTCGATTTTTAAAATCTCCGATTTCTTCATAACAGAATGGAATGTCGCTCATATTCATGGGCTGTTCCCATTCCTGTAATTCCTGCAGACTTCCGATTCCATTTACATAATACTGGCAGAGGGCATAAAACTTCTTTTCTCCTTCACCTCTCATAATCCCTGTTACTTCCGGATGCTCCTTCATAAAAGCATCTGCCTCGAACGATACCTCCGGACCGCCCAGCCAGATTGGAACTTCCGGACAAAGCTTATGATATTCCCGTATTAAACTTTTCACATAACCAATGTTCCAAATATAACAGGAAAAGCACAGCACATCCGGCTTCTGTTTATAAATCTGCTCCAAAATATAATCCACGTGATGGTTAATTGTGTATTCTCCAATTGCAATATGCTCTGCAAATTCTTTTGCATAAGATTTCAGGCTATATACCGCTAAATTAGAATGAATATATTTGGCATTGATCGCTGCTAACAATATCTTCATGTATCTTTTCACCTATTCATCAAATTCTACTGTTACAAAAAATCCCTTTTCCGTTTCTTTAATGTCTATCACTTTTCCTTCTTTCGACTTAATTCGATTTCCCACCGGAAAATTTGCTGACATCGCATAGGCCTTGCCAAGCGTATAATAATATGAGCTCGGCAGTTTTCCTTCTGTAATTGGAATGACCTGACCGACTTCTACCAATCCGGTACGTTCCATTTTAAACTCTTCCTGTCTCATTTTAAACCCCTATTAACTGGTAATTTCATCCACACCTCTTGCCAGTGTCATAATTCTGTCGATTTCTGCTCCCTCTACCGGTGCTTCTCCATAAGTCACATGCGAGCCGTCTTCGATAAAGCCTCCCAAAAGCCGTTTTTCCGGATCGTTTGTTTTCTCAATTGTGTAATATCCGGCTTTTTTTGTAATTGGATCATAAGTAATATAAATCCGGTAACACAGCGGCGTTACAATTCCTTTTTCCGGGAAATCGATACGAATCAAAGTCAAATCTGCTCCGATTTCTAATGCCATTACAGAATAATCTTCTTCTGAATATGGGTAGAATTTTTCCTCTTTATACATTCCTGCAAATATCTGATTCACAAAAGCTTCTTTTCCTTCACACAGCTGATTTACGAAGCTTTCCTTTTCCGCGAAAAGACGTTTTGGCAGGATTCCAAACTCTACCTGTCTTTTTACAAGCACCTCAAACTGCTCCGGTGTCAGTTTTTTCTGCTGCATTTGCATAGCTTTTTTATCCGCCTCATGCAGCTTCTCTATCAATTCTTTTTTTAAGAGAAGATTCTCTTTAAACGGATTAATCACCATTCCAATTACATTCACCTGTGCTTTTACCACAATATCATTGCAGGCCGGGAATGGCACACTTAAAATTGCCTGACTCTTTGGCTCAGAAGGAATTTTATCCTTGCTTGTATACACCGCCAAAAAAGTCTCATCCTTTGCATTCTTTAAAAAACATGGTACCGGCTGATTTGGTGCTTTCAACATTGCAGGCACCAAAAGCCTTGTAGGACGCAGTAAATTCAAAACTACGGACAGCTTCTCCTTTGTTGGCTCTGCCGTATATTCCCGAATCGCTTCTTCTAATTTATCATTTGTAATTTCCATTGTTACTTTATTATCCATTCTTTATTTCCTTTCTATCGCGGTTTTATATAATTATTGCGGATTCACATAAAATGAAATTCCAATTGTCTTGGCACCTACACTGCAGGCATTCGTAAAGGATGCCTTGTGCATAATAATCCGCTTAAACGAAACCATCCGCATTACTTCACTTCGGATATATTCCTGTTCTCTTACTGATAAACCTGAATGCGTAATTATAATCGCATCGGTATTTATCTTTTTCTTGCGCAGTTGTACCCGAAGAAAACCTCTCCATGCTGAATCCATGGAACCAATCCCAAATCCTACAATCCGCACCTTGCTTTTTACCGGTGCTAAAACCGGACGCAGGATAAGGAAACGGCAGACTGTAGCCATCAGCTGTGTTGTACGTCCTCTCATAGCAAATACATCCGCAGACGGCATAATGTATCTGGATACCACCCTTTGTTTCATTACCTCAAGCATCTTTAGAATTTCCTGTGCCTTATATCCCTCTTCTGCCAAAGATGCCGCATACAGTACAATTAATCCTTCGCCACAGGAAATATGTCCGGAATCAAATACCTGTACATGGTCGAAGCCTTCTGCTGCTGTTTTTGCCACCATATAGCTTCTTCCTGTATTCTTCGCCATAGCGATATGTATTACCTGTTCTGCCTGTGTCAGCGCATCTGCAAAAAATTCTTCATATTCTTCAACCGAAGAACTGTCTCCATATGCGTTTACACCCTCTTCTGTCAGATACTGCGGCAAATGATCCGAATTAATCTCCTTTGTATCTGCAAATCGGCCATTTTCTGTTCTGATATAAAGATACATCACCTTTATATCATGCTTTTCAATTAAATCCTGTGGCAGATCGCTTACACAATCTGTCGTAATATAAACTGTCTTTCTTTTACGGCCGGATATTTTTTGGATTGCATTTTCCCGAACAGATTCCGGAAGCATATTTTTCCGGTATTCTACTAATTCATTTGGAATAAACTTAAGAATCATTTCTTCCAGCTTTTGGCAGTCAATCGGTTTCTCTAAATATCCGTCAAAACGTACATCCCTCATCAGCTTATGCGTTTCTTCCAGGGTATTTGCGCTCATAAGTATCACAGCTGTATCTCTGCACAAACCGTTTTCCTGTGTGCGAAGACGTTTCAAAGTCTCATGTCCATTCATTTTCGGCATCATGTAATCCATTAAAACAACATGATAAAAACGCTGTCTGGTTTTCTCCAGACACTCTTCCCCGCTGCCAGCCACATCAATTTCTACTTTTGTTGCTTCTAACAGTTTTTTAACAACAAATACATTTAAATCCGTATCATCTACCAGTAATATTCTTGCATTCGGTGCTTCAAACAGCTGTTGGTAAACTTCTTCTTCCGCCGCCTGTGCGGATGCTGTAAATTCGCATCCCCCTATCGGCATCCAATTTACAACCTGCTGGTTTAATTCTATCGTAAAAACAGTTCCCTTCGTATAAATACTGTCTACTGTAATTTCGCCGCCCATCAAGTCTAAAAGCTGCTTTGCAATAGACAATCCCAAACCTGTTCCTTCCACACGCACATTATTTTTTTCATCGACTCTTGCAAAGGTTTCATACAAATGCGGGATATCTTCTTTTCTAATTCCAATTCCGGTATCGGCAATCGATATCTTTAATAATGCTTTATCGTCTCCTGCCTTTTCCGCACTTACAGACAGTGTAACAGAGCCTTCATTCGTATATTTTACGGCATTTGCAAGAAGATTAATTAAAATCTGTTTGATTCGCTTCTCATCGCCTGTCAGCTCTGTGGGCAGATTCTCATCCGCCTCTACAAATAAGCTAAGTCCCTTATCCTCCACACTGACTCTGACAATATCAACCAGTTCTGAAATCATATTTTTCGTTTTATACGGAGCCGGATAAATCTCCATCCTTTGGCTTTCAATTCTGGACAAATCCAAAAAGTCATTTACCAGACTAAGCAGCATTTTACTGGCACTTTTTATATTTTGTGCATATTCTGCTGTCGTATCGGATGGATTTTCTCTCAAAATCATCTCATTCAAACCTACGATCGTATTAATCGGTGTTCGAATTTCATGGCTGATTCTGGCAAATGTAGCATTTTTAGAGCTGCTCGCCGCTTCTAATTCCCGATTCTGCTTCAAAACAGTTGCCCGCTCTGCATCATACAGATAAATAAAAAGCAAAATTACAAAGCCACATGCCAGACCAGTGGCCATTACTGCAAAAATAGAATCAATATAAATTGCTTTACGGTCGGCCATAGGAACAACAATCTCCGGATAACGGTATGCTGTATAATAGGTAATACTGTCTATCAAAATCGTCAATATCAAAAAAAACGCCAAACGTTTTCCCCGAAACAGCATAAACAAATAAATAATGCCCAGCACCAGCCAGACGCTGGCACCGCTTTCTATGGCACCGCAGAAGAAAAACATCATTGGAAAAGCAATCACATTGATAATAATCGCTACAATAATCGCTGCCAAATCCAGCTTATTATACTTAAACGTCAGAATAATCCCCACTAACATTGCAATAAACATACTTAATAAAGGAATCATCGTCTCATAGAGATTCTCTACATAAATACTGACTGCAATACCAACCAAAGATAATGCAAATCCAACCAGAATTATCAGGCGGAAAATTCGTTCCTGTAACGGATATTTCTCATTAAAAACTTTTTCCTTCATAAAATTTCTCATGATTCGTCATCTCCTTCCTCCGCCTGCTCTATCCATTTTATAATTCCGTCTACCGCGGACATATAATCTGACATTTCTACTTTCCGTCTGGCCGTATCCACAGCTTTTTTAAGCGGCTGTCCTTCGTAGCTGCAATGTTCCATCTTTTCTATAATAGAAATCATTCGTTCTCCATCAAAGTCAAACATTGCCTCATCCAATTCCGCCAAATAAGTATCCAGCATTCCTTTTTCTAACTCTACGCATTCAGAAAGATCTACCATTTCTTCCACTGGCAGTCCCAATGCCTCCCGAATTACATTTAAGACTCGTTTATATTCTGTTATCATGGAACTATGGCTAACCATAATCCACGCCGTATCTCCTCGTTTTCCAGCCCGCTCTAACTGCTTTGCCTGCTCTGATAACGGCATTGCCCCAACACTCATCATCATACTCTTTAATGCATGTACTTCTATGGTATAATTTTTCCAGTCCTTTTCCTCGAACAACCGCTCAATTTTAGTAATATGGTCATTGCCATTTCGGCAGTACTGCCCCAAAATCTCTAAATAAGAACTGCTTCCGCCGCAGTATAATAGTCCCTTTTCTACATCCAAATCTCCGATTCGAAGCGTCTGATGCTTTTCTTCTGCAGCTTCCATTTTCTTTGGTGCTGTTTTCTTTAAAGATATCTCCCCTAAAGCACCTTCCTTTCGGTCTGTTTCCTTTTCATAGATAGTCTCTATCTGTTCTGTTTCTTTGTCTTCAATCGCTTCTATGTATTCCATTTTTTCTTTTGGAATATGACGGCGCAGCAAACGGTCTAAAACGGACAACTCAACAGGCTTCTCTATAAAATCATTAAAGCCTTCTCTCATAAACATTTCTCTGCTGCCCGCAATCGCATTTGCAGTTACCGCAATAATCGGCACCTTTTTATAATAGGAACCAACTTTATTTCGAATTCGATGGAAGACTTCCACACCATCCATTTCCGGCATCATATGATCCATGAAAACAAAGTCAAATTCTTTACTTTGAATTTTTTCTAACGCCTCCGGACCATTTACCGCGGTACTTACCTTCATCTGATAACGTTCCAATAAACCTTCCATTACTTTTAAGTTCATCCAGTTATCATCTACGATCAATACCTTTGCTGCTGGTGCGATAAACTTCCGTTTGGAAGTGATAACTGCTCTCTCACCTCTTCCACACTCTTCATTTAATACCGATACAACCGGAAGAATGTATAATGGCTTTGACAAAAGGATAATATTCGGATTTATAATCGACTCCATCTCCACCGCATCCAGGACAACTGTTACCTTCGCTGTACTGCTTAACTCGTCAAAATATGCCGTCTGCTCCCTATACTCTGTCAAACTGATAAATATATGTGTAAAATTTTCTATACTGTTTCTTCGTTTAAAGAACTCAAAATCAGAATATATCTGACACTTTACCTGAAGCTGCTGTACCATATTTGAAATAGCACTTATATAGTCATCCCGCATTCCTGCGATCGCAAACTGCTCCATATTCAGATAAACTGCTATATTTAAAGCTTCTTTATTCTTTACAGAAATAATTGGCTGTTCTTCGATTATCTTCTGAGGGATAACGAACTGAATTGTCGTACCTCTTCCATATTTACTTTTTACAGTAATAATACCGCCCATTTTTTGTACAATAGTCTGCGAAAATGCCAGTCCTAAGCCGATACCGCCCTCTTGTCTGGTACGTTTCGTATCTACCTGGCTAAAACTGTTAAAAAGCTTTTCTAAGCTTTCTTCTTTGATTCCGATACCTGTATCTGTTACACTGACACAGAGATTTAGTCCATATGCTTCTCTTCTTCCGGAAATACTGATTTTTACACTTCCTTCCGATGTAAATTTCAAAGCATTGCTCACAAAGTTCATAATGACTCGGCGAATCTTTTTCTCATCGCCATATAAGCCGCTTGGAAGACTTGCATCACAATCCACTACTAATTCAATCGGTTTCTTATCCTTTAATGCCATAGACATATTAATAACATCATTTACAGTAGACGCAATATTATATACCTCATTTTCAATCGCCATTTTTCCGGATTGAAGCTCTGAAAAGTCCAAGATATCCACTACTACTGAGGTTAAATTTCTTCCCGCTGACTGGATCGCACGAAGACTGCTTCTTATCTTGGCTGGATCGTCTTCATATAATGCCACCTCACTCATACCGCAGATCGTATTAATCGGTGTTCGAATTTCATGGCTGACATTCGCCAAAAAGTCATCTTTGCTGCGTTCTGCCTCTTTTAATTCTTCGATAATCCCCATGATCCGCTCATCATTCTTGTTCCGCTGGCTTACCCAAAAATGAATCACTAAGTCAATTACAACTATATTTGCTACATGAAGAACATTCTGGTATATTTCTACAAATCCGCTTCCTAATTCATGCCCAAATATCCGATTGACCACAATGAGAACCAAGGCCGCATCTGTAATAAAAAGCAGCTCTATATCTCCAAGCAGCCCCGTAATAACTACCGTTGCGATAAAAATAGCCGTTAACAGCGTAGTATCTTCTACCTGAAATCCATACAAAATGATACACAGTTCCACTAAAGAGACATAAATCGCCCTTCTACCCTTCGGACTGATTTTTTTCCTTAAATAAACAAACCAATTAATCCCAATCGTAACTGCCACTACAACCGGAATCCATTCACTCCACCCATACATATAAAAAGAAATCAAAGACCCTATCTGATAAATTGTAAACATAATCAAAATAAAGGTTTCTCTTATTCTTTCTTCATCCCTTACTACGCCATTTTTCCCCATAATACCCTCCAAAAGTACATTTTAATAAGTACATTTTGAAATCTCCCATGATTTCAAAAAGAGCATACCGGTGCCTCTTTCTCACACCAGTACACTCTCCTAATCAAACCTTTTTATATTAAGCCGAGCTTCTTGATAGCCTGCTCAAATCTTTCCTGATCAATTGGTTTTCCTGAATATATGGTACATCCAAGCTCAAAAGCCATTTTGACATTCTTTTCTTCATTTAACGCAGTTGTCATAATTACTTTTACTGCTTTTTCAGCCGATATTCCACGTTCCTTTTCCAGCTTACGAATTCCTGCCAGTGCCTGATATCCATCCATAATCGGCATCATGATATCAAGACAAACCAAATCATAGGGTTCATCATCCTCTAACGCCATAGTAACAGCATCAATAGCTTCCATCCCATCTACTGTCACATCACATTCACCATACTTTGATAAAAAGTTAGACATGTACTTTCTTGTAACAAAATCATCCTCAGCCAATAAAATTTTCATAGGTTCTCCTTCCTTATTTCAGCTGTCTGTATATCTTTTTTAATATAGTAAAAATTTCAGGATTAAACTTTCCTCCTGCCTCCTGCTCCATTATTTCAAAAGCCTCTTCCATACTATATGCCAGACTGTAGTCTCTTCCTTCTGTCAAAATACAGTATTCTCTGGCTGCTTTAATGATTTGAGCTGCCAAAGGAATCTCATTTCCTTTTCGACCCATCGGCTCGCCGCTTCCATCCCAATTCTCATGCTGGGCATTTACTATCTCTAACGTTCTGCGTATATACTCATTATAGTCTCCATTTACACTTATGTCATCAAGAATCCGTCCTGCTTTTTCCCAATCACACAGCGGAGCCGCTAATTCGATAATTTCTATGTATTTGTCTGATATACTGTCTCCATATTTCGGTGACAGCTGCATTGCCTCCGCAAGAATTTTGGCATTATGGCTTAAGCGCTCCATATATTTCCTGTCATAGCCTGCCGTTTCTTTCAATACACAAAGCAGTGCTCTTAAGACATTCTTTTTTTCTAATTCCACCTGCAAAAGCTGCTCACTAATAGAAGTCTGTAGTTTTCGGTTTACGTCTGCCAGATTTTTACTAGTTTCTGACAGTTTTAAATGGATTCCGATTCGGGCTTTTACTACTTCCGGAATAAATGGTTTTGTAATATAATCCTCTCCACCCAAATTAAATCCTTCCACAATATCCGTTGGATCGTCAAACGCCGAAATAAAAATGATCGGTATCTCTCTGGTATTTGCATTTTGCTTCATAATCCGGCAAAATTCATATCCATCCATTTCCGGCATAGCCACATCTAAAATAATCAACTGCGGCCGATGTCTTTCCACCAGCTTCAATGCCTGCATGCCATTTTCCGTTAAAACCGGCCGATAACCCATTTCTGCAATAATATCTCTCAGAACAAATCTGTTTGTTTCTACGTCGTCTACAATTAAAATCAAAGGTACTGCCTTACTCGTCGCTTCCTTTGCCATAGCCTAATTCCTTTTCTAAGGTCTCACGCGCTGCCGCCGCCTTATTGTAATCACCCTTTTGTACCGCCATCTTAAGACGAAGCACAGCAGATTTTACTTCCTGTGGTGCGGACATCGTCAGCTGTTTAATGGATTCCATAAACATCTCCGCCTTTTCCCAGTTTTCCATATCCATACTTAGCATCAGCTTCGTCAATTTTTTCTGTATTTCTTTTTCATTTTCTTTTGAACCAAATTCTCTTAAGCTTTGGTCGCCAAAATCCTCCAGTGTCTGTGCCGGACTCCATGAAGCCGATATTCCTGTCTGTATCTCTTTGTTTGCATCCTGCTGCACATCCACCCACACATGGAAAGAAAACATCGTCCCCTTTCCCGGTTCGCTCTGCACATGAATGCTTCCATCCATCAGCTCTACCAGCTGTTTACTGATATTTAATCCTAGTCCGGTGCCGCCATATTTTCTAGATATGGATGTATCCACCTGCGAAAAGCTCTTGAATAATTTATCAATTCCCTCTTTATCAATCCCTATTCCTGTATCTAATACGATAAAAAACAACTCCAGCCTATTATCTGTCTGAGCTGTTTTTACTGCTTCGACAGAAATCTTTCCTACTGAAGTGAATTTACAGGCATTGGATAATAAATTATTCAATATCTGGCTGATTCTCAGCTCATCTCCTATGATATACTCCGGAATCTCCGGAGAAATCCGCATGAAAAAGTCTAAACCTTTTTCCGTAATCTTGCCAATATGATTCGCTTTTACATAGCCCATCATATCCCGAAAGCAGAATTCCCGTTTTTCAATCGTAAACTTCCCTGCTTCCAGCTTTGAAAAATCTAATATATTATTAATTAAGGCATGCATGTCTTTACATCCACGCTCTATCATTCTTAATTTCTGCAGCCGCTTCGCGTCTGTTTCACCTTCCAGCAGCTCCAGTGTATTTCCTAAAATACCATTTACCGGTGTACGAAGCTCATGTGTCACATTCGCCACAAACTCCGTCTTTATCTTCTGAGCTTTCTCTGCTTCCTGATCCGCCTGTTTTGCTTTCTTTGCCAGCATCTGCTGGTCAGTCAGATTACTGCCCATACATAAATACTGAACCGGTGTATCCAGCACCTTCATAAAACGCGCTTTTATTGGAAAGCAGGTCTGATTTCGCCGATATGCCATCAGCTCAACCGACTCTGCCCTGATTTGAAACTCCTTTGGAAATATCTCCTGAATAAAATGAGTACAAATATCTTCTCCAAATTCAAGCTGCTGCTTTGCCGCATGATTTGCATATATAATTTTTCCACCAATTCCAAACATCAGCACAATTTCTGATGCGTGATCTAACGCAAAATGAAATATTTTCTCTTCCATTATGCTTCCTCCTGACAAATCATGTAGCCTTTTATACCATATTCCTATTATAGTAAAAACTTACTATTTTCTACAAGCATTAATCTGAAATTAACACATTTTTTATATCCGCATACCGTTCCTTAAATTACAGTTAGAATTCCTACAGATTTCAATAATAATATGAACAATAAAATCGGTGTAATATATTTAATCATAACAACATACATTGATTTTCTGCTAAATTTAGAACCGCTTTTTTCTACTTCTTCAATCACGGTTTTTGGCTTTACAACCCAGCCAACCAGGATACAGGTTGCAATTGCAACAGTTGGCATCAGTAAGTTATTGCTGACATAGTCCATAAGATCTAAAATCT
>CAYYZV010000017.1:0-20857 GCA_964476275.1 uncultured Roseburia sp. | reverse complement strand
CCGTCATTTGCATTAATCCATTCAAAACCTTCCCAGCTGTGATCTAATTCATACATACATTTATTCTTCTGGTATATATGTAATAATGCTTTTACCCAGTTCTGAATATGCTGATGATCCGGATTTTCTAATAAGAACCAGTCTAACTCTCTTGCTTCGCTCCATTCCTGTAATTGAGCAAATTCCTGTCCCATGAATAAGAGCTTCTTACCCGGGTGACCCATCATATAAGCATAAGCAACCATAAGGTTTCTAAACTTATCAATTCCTAAACCTGGCATTTTATTAATTAACGAACATTTCAAATGAACCACTTCATCATGTGACAATACTAAGATATATTTCTCAGCTTCATTGTAGCTCATTGCAAATGTCATTAAGTGATGTGCATTCTTTCTGAAAAGTGGATCTAATTTCATATAAGTTAAGAAATCATGCATCCATCCCATATTCCATTTATAGCTAAAGTTCAATCCATTATCTTCAACACTGCCTGTTACCTTTGGCCATGCTGTAGATTCTTCTGCGATCATTAATACACCTTTATTTCTTCCGGTAATTAATGTATTAATATGTTTAAAGAACTCGATTGCTTCTAAGTTCTCATTTCCGCCATACTGATTAGCTACCCACTGTCCATCCTGCTTACCATAATCTAAGTAAAGCATAGATGCAACTGCGTCAACACGTAAACCATCGATGTGATAGTGTTCTACCCAAAGTAATGCGCTGCCAATTAAGAAGTTCTTTACTTCTGTTTTCGCATAATCGAAAATCTTTGTACCCCAGTCTGGATGTTCTCCTTTTCTGGTATCTGCATATTCATAGAGACATGTTCCATCAAACTCTGCTAAACCGTGAGCATCTCTTGGGAAATGTGCCGGTACCCAGTCTAAAATAACACCGATTTTGTTCTTATGACATTCATTTACAAAATGTGCAAATTCTTTTGGTGTACCATAACGTGAAGTTGGTGCATAGTATCCTGTTACCTGATATCCCCATGAACCATCAAATGGATATTCAGAAATACCCATTAACTCAATATGTGTATATCCCATCTCTTTTACATATGGAATTAAAGATTTTTCTAACTCTTTATAGCTATAGTAACCTTCTTCTTCTGTCTCTGCTCCGATATGACGTTTCCATGAACCCGGATGTACTTCATAAATTGCCATAGGTCTTTCAGATGGATCTTTTTCTGCACGTTCGTCTAACCATTTCTTATCTGTCCACTTGAAATTTTCAATATCTGCTACACGTGAAGCAGTACCCGGGCGAAGCTCTGAATAGCTTGCAAATGGGTCAGCTTTGTAAAGGCGTCTTCCATCTTTTGTTTCTATTAAATATTTATAAAGCGCACCTTCTTTTAAGCCAGGAATAAATAATTCATAAATTCCCATTGTTTCCGGTTCTAATCGTTTCATTTCATTTGCTGTTTCGCTCCAGTCATTGAAATCACCGATGATCCAAACTCTACTTGCGTTTGGTGCCCACAAATCAAAACATACCCCTTTGGTTTTGCCTTCTGTACAAAGATGAGCACCCAGTTTTTTGTAGATGTCGTAGTGTGTTCCTTGTCCGAATAAATAACGGTCAAGTTCTGTAAAATTTGCCATTGTATGTAACCCCTTTCCTTAAGTTGCCATAACTTTAATTATTAAAATCTTTTTCTTGCAAAATTACATAATCGTCTTCATCAAATCTCGAAGATGTGAGAATACTGAAAGCAATCTTTAATGCACCCCTTTCTGCATTTGTAATTGCTTCATCTACAATTTCTTTTACTTCAGCAATTGTAGTTTCCTTGTCCAGCTTCTGAATATTACTAATGCAGTTGTACAAGGCTAAAATACCCATCTCGTCAATCACATATCCATTTTCAGCAGCGTAAGCCTTTGCAAATATTACTAACTCGTCATTTGTGAAAATTGGTATATTGATTCTCTCCGAGAATTTAGAAGCAAATCGTTTATCCTGCACTAAAACTTTTTCAATTTCGTGCTTCGAATCTTCCAGAATAACCAGTGTTCCCTGCTTATCCTGTTCTAACAGGAGGCTTAACTCTCTAGTTGTCTCCTTTGCCAAATCTCCTGCGCTTTCAACAATCAGGCATCCGCCTGTAATCTTTCCAAATAACACATTTACATCTTTTTGATTTAATATTGATGCCTCAATTTTACCAACTTTTCCATCCGGTTTATCAGTTATCTGCTGTAAAACCTTAATGAAATTGGTTGCAAAAACAGTTTTTCCGCTTCCCGAACCACCCTGAACAATCAAGTTGCCCGTAGTAGAATCTCCACCCCTGCTTAATCGTGAGGCAATTCCACTTAACGCTTTGCATATCTGTTCTTCCATTCCCTTAATCGGTATAATATATGAAAACATCTCTTTCTGTTCTTCTGAAAGCTCTGTAATCTCTATTTCTAAATCCATCTCTTCCAGAAACTCTTCTTCAGAGAAAATTTCTTCCGGTTCAATTTCCTGTAAATCAATCTCTTCTAAACTAACTTCTTCTGAATCAATTTCCTCACAAACAATTTCCTTAGGCAAAATCTCTTTAAGAGAAACCTCTTCAGATAAAGATTCCTCAGAAGCAGCTTCTCGAAAGGCAAATTCTCGTTTAGACTCCTTGAGCAATCCTGCCAATTCTTCTGAAATATTTGCTAAAAAGTCTTCTTCCGGTTCTGTTTTAGCAGAAACCACTCCCAATGCTTCCTGTACTTCTTCTTCAAATGAAAGTTCCGGTAAAGGTATTTCTTCTAAAGAAATTTCTTCTGTAGGGATTTCCTTTATACAAATTTCCTCCGCCAGCACTTCCGGTTCTATAAACACTTCCTGAATCTCTTCAGACTTAAACGTTTCCTCTTTAAATGTTTCTTGTTTAAATGTTTCTTCATTAAATGCTTCTTCATTAAATGCTTCTTTTGGCTCGAAAACTTCTTTTTCTGCCAGACTCTCTTCCGAAGAATTCCCTTCTTCAAACACCGTCTGCTCTGCTGCAGCTGCATATTGTTCCACTGCCAATTCCTGATTTGCTGCTTGCTCCTGTGCTACAGCAATCTTTTCTTCTATCTGAGCATTTTCTGTACTTAAACGTTCAATTTCTTTCTGCAAAAGCTGATTCATATTAGCAACCATCTTAGCTGCCTTGTCTTTTTCCGGCTCTTTTACTGCCAAAACCGATTTTTTCTGTGGTTCCCGCAGTTCGTTTCCTGATTCTAACTTTGGAATCACATCTGCCAAACGTTCCATGATGTCAGCTGTTTCCTGTAATGCCTTGGTTTTCACTGACTTCAGCTTCATCTCGTTTGCTTCCATAAGTGCAGTCTCTGCTGCCTGCCGGATTCGCTCCCACTCATTTATAACCTCTTCCATCGTCATCTGTTTTGTGACCTGCGTCTCAAAAACTTTTCCACCCGGAAGCACGATTCGCATCTGCCCATCATACTCTTCATTCGTTAAAATTTCTTGAAAATTCAGCCTAAGCGTATCTTCCATTTCCTTATTAGTTGGAATATAAATCTCCGGCTCTTCTTCCTCTTCCTCCGGCATCTGCAAATACGGAATATCTTCTACCAGCTTCTTAATGGTATCCATATGTTCCTCGACAGTTTCCTGCTCTGTCGCACTCATAATTATCTGCATGCTTTCCTGTAATACATCCTGCAGACTTTGTGTATTAAAACGTTCTGGAGACATCTCTATTTCCGGAATCTGTACTGCCTGTGTTACAATCTCTCCTGACTCTAATGCATCCTCAGGACGAACCTCTACAATGCCTTCTTTTTGATTTCTAAACTGTCTGTATTTTTCTTCCTGCTGTGGTGTCAATGGCTGATACAGCATTTTTAACTCCAATGCCTTCTCTACATATGATCCCTGACCAAAATACAAAACTAATTCATCACAAGCCTCGATACACTGCTCACTCATACCTGCCTGATGATATAAATATGCAAGCTCATATCCCCATTCTTCTGAGAACTCCTGCTCCTTTAAATCTTCCAGATTTGCAATCAGTGTCTGATAATCAGCTCCTTCGGCCTTGTTAATCTCATACTTTAAAACATACTTCAAATTATCATGAGGTGCAATTTCTACAAACTCTTTATAATACTCCTTGGCCTCATCATATTTCGCCATTTTAACTGTAACACAAGCAAGACGATAAATAATCGCCCTGCCTATCGGCGAACGGTCATACGCCATTAAAAGTACTTCTCTGCTCTCCTCATATCGTCCAACCTGCTCATATATCTCACCAGCTCTGACCAAAGCTGTTACATTTTTTATTTTACGCCAGTTGATGGTATCCGCAATTTCTGCGGCCGCCTGATAATGGCCCTCTGCCACTAAAGACTTCATCTGATCCAGCTTTAAATTATACTCATATTTATCCAATCCTGCCACCTCAAACTGTGGATTTTATCCTATTTATATAACTATTCAGTACCTTCATAGTTACGATGCAAAAATCCATTATAAATTGCTCTGCAATGAGATTTTTGCACTCTCGAATTACTTTCTCACAGTCTGTGCAGTAAATGCACAGACCTACTATATAATTACCCTATTATTCTACCTTTTAGTTTAACATACGTAATGGTAGATGTCAAAAAATACCTGACGTCAAGACACACTTTCATCCATTTTTTTTGAGGTTTTTCCATAAATTGGTTCGTTTGTTTTCTTATCAATCTTCCGTAATTTAATATAGGCATCCGTATCAACAGGTATTCCGCGTCTTTTCAACATATACTCAACAACTTGTCCCACAATATAATAAATTACTGCCGTTAAAGGTACACCCAGTACCATTCCTACGAATCCCCATAAACCGCCAAAGAACGTGGTCGAGAAAACAATCCAGAATGCAGTCATTCCTGTTGAGTTACCAAGAATCTTTGGTCCAATAATATTTCCGTCAATCTGCTGCAAAATAAAAATGAAGATCAGAAAATACAGACTCTGTATCGGACTCTGCAGTAAAATAATGAAAAATGACGGTATCGCACCAATAAATGGTCCAAAAAATGGTATTACATTCGTCACACCAATAATTACAGATACAAGCATTGTATATGGCATGTTCATAATTGACAATATGATATATGCCAAAATACCAATAATCAAAGAATCCAACAATTTACCGGAAATAAATCCACCGAATAATTCATGACTCTTGCGGACAGTATCTATAATTACATTCGCCTGCGACGGCTTAAAACACGCATAGACAATCTTTTTAGCCTGTCCCGCAAACTTCTCCTTACTGGTCAGCACATAGATAGAAACAACCGTTCCGATAAAGACATTCAGTACAATCTTTACACCTGCCACTGCTCCGCTCATAATAGAGCCAATATAATATTCAATCTGTGGCAGGAATGTATTTTTCAGCCATCCTTCAAACCAGGAGGATAAACTGACAATCATTTCATTCATAAATGTTTCCAGTTCACTTTCATCCTCCACAACCCCGTTAATCCATGCCAGCAAATTATTCACTTCATCCGGGAAATTACGAATCATACTCATAATACTTTCCATAATCGTTGGCAGAATAGAAGCCACTAACACTACTATAATTACAGCAAAAAATATCCAGCCGCCTGCAATTCCCAGCATACGACCAAGATTTTTTGCCTTCTTTTTGCTCTTTGTATACTTCTCCAATAACGGTATCATAAAGCCTTCAATCCCATTCACAATCGGATTCAACAAATATGCCAAAACAATTCCTATAATAATCGGCTGCAGTATATTCATAAGCTGATGCACATATGCGCCGAACTCCTCACTGCGGTACAGGAAAAAGAAAAAAATCGAACAGCAGCAAAATGTTAAAAATGTTGCTACAGATACTGTTATTACGTGTTTTTTCTTTACGTCAAAAGTTTTTCGTTCTATCACTTTCTCTTCTTGACTTACGTGTTCCATTTTTTGTAATTCACTCACTATCATTCCTCCCAAACTTTATCTAGTACTATTGTACACGGAAGTTTTGAATTTGCAAAGAGACCACAGCAAAATAAATTTAAAATTTATCCCACTGTGGTCTCCGTTTTAGCCTCTATAATAATTAATTAAGCATCCTTTTAATATAATTTCTCTTTCATCATCTGTTAATGGGTCTATATGCAATTTAAATTCCTTTAACGCACCATCTTTTACCACATATGCTGCCATATCGGACTGCTTCTCTTCTACTGCTTTGCGAATACCCGGAATGAAAAGGTAATCCAGATTTTCGAATGGCAATTCTCCTTCCGGAATAATGAATGGAAGCATACCCCAGTTAATTAAATTAGAACGGTAACGTTTCGTTGCATACTCGTTAGCAATATTCGCCCAGCCGCCAAGTACCTTCTGGCAGGAAGCTGCCTGTTCACGAGCTGAACCATCTCCCGGCTTCACAGCAAAAATAGTACTTCCGAAGCCTACATTTCCTTCTCCAACACCCTCAAACTGTGTATGAATTGATGCCATTACATCCTTTAATTCTTCTACTGCCTCTAATGGACAGGTTCCAGCTTCTACTGCTTTCTGAGCTTTCTGAATTTCTTTCGCACGTCCTACATACATTGGGTCCTTTCTGGAAAGGGCAAACTCTGCCAGTCCCAATGGATTTGAACGGAAAGAAGATGTTTCTCCGGATGGAATCAATTCATCTGTTGTTGTAACCGGATCGTGAATCTCAGAAACTACTTTTAATACCATATTTTCCGGCAGTGCACTCATAACCGGCCAATCCTTAATATTTGGACCAAACTGGATTTCTACGCTCGGATCTGCGACACCCTTGCTGTCAAATACACGGTTTGCATAAATTCTGCCATCGAAGAAATATTTTGGATTTGTGTAGTTTACATCCATATCTGTTGCTGCTGTCAGGAAGCCTTTGTTTGCCGCTGTCGCTGCGATAGAACGTGCATCCATAAGTGCAACAGAAGCAACCTGACCGTTCTGTACCTTAGAACCTTCACGGTTCGGGAAGTTTCTGGTAGAGTGACGAATAGAGAATGCATTATTAGCAGGTGTATCTCCGGCACCAAAGCATGGTCCGCAGAATGCAGTTTTTAAAATTGCACCTGTCTGCATTAAATCTGCTGCTGCTCCATTTTTCACAAGTTCCATATAAATAGGAGTACTTGCAGGATATACGCTCAATGTAAACTCATCTGGTCCAATACTTGCACCTCTTAAAATATCTGCTGCTGCACAAATATTTTCAAAACCGCCGCCTGCGCAGCCCGCAATAATACCCTGATCTACATACAATTTGCCATTTCTTACTTTACTCTTTAAATCTAAATCTACAGCTCCGTCAAAGCTTACCTGTGCACGCTTTTCACAGTCATCTAAGATATCCATTAAATTTGCATTCAATTCTTCAATTGTATAAGTATTGCTTGGATGGAATGGCATAGCAATCATTGGTCTAATCTGGCTTAAATCGATTTCGATCATACCATCATAATATGCCACTTCGCCTGGATTTAATTCTTTATATGCTGCCGGTCTTCCATGAATTGCATAGAAATCTGCAACCTTTGCATCAGTTCTCCAAATAGAAGATAAGCAAGTAGTCTCTGTAGTCATAACGTCGATACCGATACGGAAATCAACACTTAAACTAGACACACCCGGCCCTACAAATTCCATTACTTTATTCTTTACATATCCTTTATTAAATACAGCTCCAATAATTGCCAAAGCAACGTCCTGCGGACCTACGCCTGCCATTGGTGTACCTGTTAAATACACACCAACTACACCCGGCATATCAATATCATAAGTTTTATTTAAAAGCTGTTTTACAAGCTCCGGACCGCCTTCACCTACTGCCATAGTACCTAATGCACCATAACGTGTATGTGAATCAGAACCAAGAATCATCGCACCGCCTTCTGCGAGCATTTCTCTTGCAAACTGATGAATAACTGCCTGATGTGGCGGCACATAGACACCGCCGTATTTTTTCGCACAGGTAAGACCATACATATGGTCATCTTCGTTGATTGTTCCGCCTACTGCACATAAACTGTTATGACAGTTTGTCAAAACATATGGCATTGGGAACTTCTCTAATCCTGAAGCCCTTGCAGTCTGAATAATTCCTACAAACGTAATATCATGTGATGTTAATTTATCAAAACGCACCTGTAATTTTTCCATGTTTCCAGATGTATTGTGATTCTTTAAAATACCATAAGCAATTGTTTCTTTCTTTGCATCTGCTTTTACAGCTGCATGTCCGGTCATTTGTTGTATCTGCGCTGCTGCTTCCGGCGAATCTGCTACAAGCTCAGTTCCATTCACCAGATACGCGCCGCCATCGTATAATTTCATAACGTACCTCCGCTTTATCTTAATCCCATTTTCGTAAATTATTCAGAGCCAGGCTCGAAAACACTACGTGTTTCCTCGCTATGGCTTCTCGCCAAAGAAATTTTCAAAAAAGCATTCGTTTCAGCAAGCTGAACGCCTGCTTTTTATGAAAATTGCCTTGGCTCTGAATAATTATAAATTATATAATTGTCTCAGATAAAAAGCAAGCACTTTTGTGCTTTAGCCCACTGAATTAAACATTAATATGGCTTTAAATAAATCTCCGTCTACTTGAATGTCAAACCGGCCGCCCATTAAATGGGTTAAATTTTTAGCGATTGAAAGTCCCAATCCGCTTCCTTCCGTAGTACGAGAAGATTCACCTCTTGTAAATCGTTCTGTTAAATCTCCCGCCTGGCTATTTTCCATTGCAAGTGATTTCTCCGAAACATTTTTAATTGAAAAATTTACCTGCTCCTCTCTGACAGCAATTTCTACATACACCCTTGTATTTTCCAATGCGTACTTCGCTACATTATTATATAAATTTTCAATTACCCGATAAAGCTGTCTGCCGTCTGCACGGATATAAACCGGCACACTCGGCAGCTTCGTCACGATGGTAAGTAATTTGCGTTCAAACTTCTCGTTAAACTCTCCGGCAGTCTGATATACCAGCTCCACCAAATCAATGGTCTGCATGTCCAATTTTACATTTCCGGAGCTGACCTTAGATGCTTCAACCAAATCTTCTGTCAGCTGCTTTAACCGTTCTGCCTTTTCATCCAAAATCCGGATATAGCCCTCAGCACGTTCATTTTCAATATTTTCTCTTTTTAGCAGATTTACATAATTTACAATCGAGGTCAGCGGCGTTTTAATATCGTGAGAAACATTTGTGATTAAATCTGCCTTCATACGCTCATTTCTTGTGCTTTCTTCTACTGCATGTTCTAAACCTGCACCGATATTATTAATGTCCTCCGCTAATCTCCGGTTCTCACCATGCAATTCCTCTAATTGAATCTTTGCGTCCGGATTCCCTTCTTTAATCTGCTTTACTCCTTCCATAATCCGATATTTTTCTACTGACTGCCGAAGCAGAAAATATCCTTCCATACCGCAAAGCTGCCACAATCCGATCAAACATAAGATATTTTTATAACGAAATGCTCCTACGGAAAATCCAAAACATAAAATCAAATGTAATAAAAAAACACCAATTGTCCATGTTGTAACCTTACGGTTTATCATAGTTTTTTCTATGCCCGCCTTTAACCAGCAGGTAATACTGTTCTGCCACAACCGCTCTGCCTTCATTAATCTTACAATGCTTAAATAAAACAGCAGAAACAAGGCATCCATAACAAGACTTATCGTACCGGATGCTACCAAAAGTCCTGACAATTCCCATTCCTGCCTATTCACCCGTAAAATCACAAAAATCAGTTCTGCTGTAACTGCTATTACACCGAACAGCAATATTTCTGTTTTTATTCTATCAAAAAAATTTAAGTGAATTTCATTGTCTTCTGACCGCCGTCCTGCTGCCAGCGTCAAATAGATTAATGTTAAAATCCAGCCAATCATACTTATCAAAGCTGCTGTAATTGCAGTTTTCACCCATGGATACATCTGTTGATACTCTACACTGTCATAGTACAAATCATCCATTGCCGAAAACTGTGTATCTATTCCGATTACCAGAATTACCTCACCTAACGGCCAATACAGCTGTGTGTTTTTACTCTCGAAAAAATAGTTTGCTAAATCCTTAACATCCGTACCAAACTGCTTATTTTCCATATCATACAGCAGATAATTTCCCATACTTCTTGCCTGCATCAGCACAGATTCTGTATCAAAAACCTGCCCCTCATAGGTGTCCGGCTGATTCGTATACCAGTTTCCTCGGAATTTATACCAAAAACAAAAATTTGTATCATTGGATTTAAATTCATCTGTATACTGCAGATATTTCCGATTCTCCTCTATGCTGCGCTCTTCTCCCTTTACCCGAAGATACAAATATTCGCCCAGCCTGTCACATTTTTCCTGAATACACTGACTGTAATAGCCAGAATTTAAAAAACTTCGTGTTCCCACATCCGCAAACACGAAAATATTTTTGCTAATCAGATTTCCAAGTAAAAACAATGACAATGTTAAAATAATGGTAAAAAAGAAATGTAGTATCACACCTGTAATCTTCATTCCATAAGAATAGGATTTATTTTCCATAGGCTTCCTCATTTTCTTTCATATTCATTTTTAATGCTCATTTTTCTCTATCTTATAACCAACACCCCACACCACTTTTAAATATCTTGGTTCCTTTGGATTAATTTCAATTTTTTCGCGTATATGTCGAATATGTACAGCCACCGTATTATCTGCTCCGATCGCATCTTCATTCCAGATGCTCTCATAAATCTGATTGATTGAAAATACTTTTCCCTGGTTCCTGACCAGAAGCAGCAATATATTATACTCAATTGGCGTCAGTCTTACTGCTTCCCCATCTACAGTTACTTCTTTCAGATCATCATTAATAGCCAGACCGCCTACTACATATACTGCATCTCCCTGTACTCTCGCATTTCCAAGCTGTGTATATCTGCGAAGCTGTGACTTCACTCTGGCTACCAGTTCTAACGGATTAAATGGTTTCCCAAGATAATCATCTGCCCCTACGTTTAACCCTAGAATTTTATCTGAATCCTCTGTCTTCGCAGAAAGTATAATAATCGGAATACTGCTTTCCTCACGAATCTTGAGCGTAGCACGAATACCATCTAATTTTGGCATCATGACATCTATTATCAACAGATGTACTTCCTGTTCCTTTAAAATCAAAAGAGCTTCTTCTCCATCATACGCCTTTAAGACCCGATACCCCTCCTGACGTAAATAAATATCAATCGCCTCTACAATTTCTCTATCATCATCACATACTAAAATAGTCTGCATATTGCCCTCCTCTGCTGTACAAATCCATTCTTTACTTCATGAATCTAAAGACATTGTAGCAATAAAAAGTTTATTTTTATAGTGCTCAAATCTTAAAAACTTCTTAATTTATAATTCAGCCACATACAAAAAATGCTGCAAAATGATATCCCCCTAAAATAAATGGCGGCTATCACTTTACAGCACATTTTTATTTTCCAAATCTCGAAAACAAGGGTTTCCTCTCCGGCTTCTTTATGTCCTTGACATTCTCTCCGTTTGCTTCCCGTTCTTTCCATTTGAAATATTCAGAATCCAGATTTACACTGACTTCTGCCGTTACCTTTTCTATTTTTTCTTCCGGAATTGTCTCTTCCTCTTCCAGACTAATTCCATGCTCCCTAAAATAAGCTTCATTAATACGAATTTCCGGTTTCACATCTGCATAGGACGGCATCGGTGCCTCTTCCTTTTCTTCTGCACGTTCTTTTGCCAGCTTACGGTTTCTTTCTTCGATAATCTGCAAGTATTTGTTTGTATCTGACAAATCCTGCAAATATCCTGATAAATCCGTCTGGTGCGCCTTTACCTGATAGAGCTCCTTTTCCATATCCTGCTGCAGCTTTGTATAGATATTCTGCACTTCTCCCATCGTATCCTGCATAATCATCTGCACACGTTTTAATGCCTCGTTTGTATAAAGCACCGAACCTGCATATACATCCTCCGCCTTGCGGTTTGCATCTGCAATAATCGCATCGCCCCGCTTTCTCGTGTCACGCTCTGCCTGATCTCTGCTTTGTTTTGTTAATTCATACTCATCCATGACCTCATAAACTGCCTGGCTTAATTCCTGCAATGCTTCAATCATTACTTTTTTATCCACAATTACGAGATGGCTCTCTTTGTCATATACCTTACACTGAGAAAGTATCACATGAACCTCTCTCAATGCCTTTTCTATGTGGTTTTGTGCACCCATGCTTTTTAACCTCAAAACTACTTAAACTTTGTTACTGCCTTTTTTACCAGCTTCTTTATTAACAGAATTAATGCTATCAAAAGAAGAATTACAGCTGCAATTACTCCGATAATCATTGCCGCATATTTATTTGGATTTTTCATTAAATCAATGATATTTTTACTGTCTTCAATTGTTTTTCTTCCCTGTTTGCCCTCGTAATACTCCGGCACATTTGAAATTCCATCACCGTCTGTATCCGGAAAACTGTCCATGTAATTTGCAATAGCAGTCCATGCCTTTAATTCTTCGCCTTCCACATAAATAATCGCGTCCTCTAAACTTTCCAAAGGTGTTCCATCTGCATTCTTTAATTCAATCGACAATAATCCATAAGATAAGCTGGTTACACCGCCAAGCATCTGACCACTGTACATGTCAGATACGATACGATAAAGCTTATCATTTTCTATTTCTTCTCTGTTTCCGTCTGCATCCACTAAATAACAGTCTGTTACACGATTTAAGATCAAACGGTTTGGATTAAATTCAAACTGTAATCCTGCATTATACAGCCTGGCTGTTGTCATTAAATCAGAAATAGAGGCATCAACCTCTGCTATCAGTTTTAACTCCTCACCCGTAACATATACACTTAACAATGGATATCCCGGTACACCATCTTCGCCAATTCCAAGTGAAAATGAATTATAAATATCTGCTACCGTTATATTTCCAATCGGATAGCTTCCTCGAATCGTACCACTTGGTGCAATCGCTGTTGCCACTTTATCGCCATTAAAATCTGGTGCATTTTCTACCGCATATTTATAAGAATCGGCAATAATATTACCCAGATTATGATCTTCATGAATGCCGCTCAAGTCACTTACCGCACTAAACACAATATCATTCTGAGCAATGACCTGATTTCTGCTGTAACCCCAATTACTTAAATAATTTGCATCTACACTGTCCATCAGGACTTCAATCTGCGCCTTCGTCTCCTCATCTTCCGGAATATCTGCTGTTACTTCTATTAAATCATACTCTGACATTTCCCATATTCCGTCACCTGTCATTTCCATATGAAAAGAACCCACACGCTTTCCATACTCACCACAGGACACAATATAAGTATTTCCATGTACAATCGGTTCTTCTAATTTCGTATGTGTATGTCCGCTGATAATCACATCGATTTCCGGAACGGCATTTGCTAAAATCTCATCCTCAGATTTGTCCGGATCGGACCATGTACCACTGTGAGAAACACACACGATCATATCTACATCTTCGTTTGCGATAATTGTATCAACAGTTTCTCTCGCAGCTTCTGTTGGATCTTCAAATAAAAGATCACAGTTTGGCACACATGCCAGTGCATCTTTTCCAAATAGACCAAAAACTGCTACACTGACATCTCCTTTTTGTAAAACAACATAATCCTGTACATTATATGCAAGAAACGCAGTCCGTATCTTCTGCTGTGTTTCTGTCAGACCTGCCGCTTCCATACTCTCCCAGTCTACATTACATAAAACCATCGCAGGAAGTGCTGCTCCGCTTTCTGCCGCTGTATTCATCATATTGGCAAGCCCGGTTCCTTTATAATCAAATTCATGATTACCAAGTGTCGTCACTTCACACCCAATGCTTCCAAGCATTTTAAGCTCCGGTGCTTCGCTTTCATAAACTGTCTGAATCAGAGTACCCATTGCAAAATCTCCGGCATCCAAAACTAAGGTATCCGGATTCTGCTCTTTCTGTTCTTTAATTAATGTCTTTATCTGAGGAATACCCCCAAGATAAACAGTTTCTCCATTTTCTACAGATGCAAAATTTTCCATATGGGAATGCAGGTCATGAATAAACATGAGATCCAATGCTTTTGTATCTTCTGTTTCTGCCTTTACGTATGTCTGTGAAAACACTGGAAACAGCAGCATAGCTGCCAGTACCAATGCAAATACTTTTACCTTTTTTTTCATAATATTTTTCTATCCTTAAATTTCGATTAATTCATACTTGTCTGTTCCAATACCAATCTTTACAGCATGAGCCACACATGTTTTCCAATTTGTATCCGGATGTGTCATGTGGAAATGGTCATGATGCTTTGCTTCTTCCTCATGCGCCATGCAATTTTGGTGAAGTACACTGTGATTATGTAAAATTGGCTGCTTATTTGCCAAATCAGCACAAGCCATATCCAATGCTACCGGATCAAACGATGCTAACATGCCAACGTTTGGAATAATCGGCACATCATTTTCCGAATGACAGTCACAGTTTGGTGACACATCACAAATCAGGGAAATATGGAAGCACGGTCTGCCGTCACAAACTGCCTTTGTATATTCTGCGATCTTACAGTTCAATACATCATTGGAATTATCCTGCGTCGGATGAACTGCGTCCTTTGGACAGGCTCCGATACAGCGTCCGCAGCCCACACATTTATCTAAATCAATCACTGCTTTTCCATCTGCAATTATCGGTGCATCGTGTGCACAAATCTTAATGCAGGCACCACAGCCCACACATTTACCTGCTGCAACTGCAGGTTTTCCCTGGTTGTGCATTTCCATTTTACCTGCACGGGAACCACAGCCCATACCGATATTTTTCAAAGCACCTCCAAATCCGGTTGCTTCATGCCCTTTAAAATGTGTCAGCGAAATAAAAACATCTGCATCCATAACAGCCTGACCGATTTTCGCTTCTTTTACATATTCTCCATTTACCGGAACCAATTCTTCGTCCGTTCCTTTTAATCCGTCACCGATAATTACATGACAGCCAGTGGAAAATGGCGAAAATCCATTTGCATAAGCCGTATCTAAGTGATCCAGCGCATTCTTTCTAGTTCCTACATAGAGCGTATTACAGTCTGTCAAAAATGGCTTTCCACCCTGCTCTTTTACAATATCTGCCACTACCTTTGCATAGTTTGGACGAAGAAATGCCAGATTTCCGTATTCTCCAAAATGAATTTTAATTGCTGCATATTTATCTTCAAAATCAATCTCTTTCATACCCGCAGTAATACAAAGTCTGCGTAACTTCTGCATCAGATTTTCTCTGCTGCTGGTTCTGAAATCCGTGTAAAATACTTTTGCCTTATCCATAAAAAACATGCCTCTTTTCTCTTGCAACTATTTAGTACAGTTACATTTTCTTAGCTATATATTATAGCATTTTCCTTGTACACAATCTACTTCTTTTTCTCTGTCACTAACTCTTTTGGAAGATATCTCAAAATAATTTCTTCCAGTTCTTTTCCCGTAGCAGGCTTTGATATATAATCATCAAAACCTTCCTCAAAATATTGCTGCATAGCTCCTGAAAGTGCATTTGCAGTAGATACTGCGACTGGTGTCTTTTCATTTGGTCCTTTTTGTACTTTCAATTTATGTAAGGTCTCCACACCATCCATTTCCGGCATCATATGATCCAGTAAAATCAAATGATACGATTTCTTCTGTGTCATCTCCAGACATTCCCTGCCACTTTTCGCCAAATCAATCTGCAATCCTGTATGCTTCAGCAGATTTTTCACTACAAGCAGGTTTGTTTCCACATCGTCTACCACAAGAATCCTGCCTTCTTTCGCCTCCCAATTTTCATAATCTGCTTTATTCTCCAATGCAGCATCATAACGTTCATAAAAATTGCCAAGCTTTTCGTCTCCTGCCACTCTCTGTGGAATCTCAACGTAAAAAAGAGACCCTTTCTCAGGTGTACTGATAACGCCAATATCTCCATCCATCAATTCTACCAATTGTTTCGTAATCGCAAGACCCAGTCCCGAACCTTCAATGTTGCGATTGCGCTTTTCGTCAAAACGTTCAAACGTTTCAAATAATCGTTTCTGGTTTTCCTCTGTGATACCAATACCGGTATCCTCGACTGCAATTACGAGTGCTATCTCTGTACTGCTGATAGCTTTATGCTTTATCCGAAGAATTACTTTTCCTTCTTTTGTATATTTATAAGCATTTGTCAAGAGATTAAATATAACCTGACGAATACGAACCTCATCTCCATATAACCGGTCAGGAATCATTGTTTCGTTTTCAATCTCAAATTCAAGCTGTTTTGTTTTCATCTGAGCATTAATCATATTATAACTGTCTTTTAATAATTGATACAGGCTGTATTCCATCGAAACCAGTTGCATTTTGCCGGATTCAATTTTAGAAATATCTAAAATATCATTAATCAGTGACAGTAATGCTGTACTTGCACTCTGAATATTACTGGCATATTCTAAAATATTTTCCTGATTGCTTTCTCGTAAAATCATTTCATTCATACCAAGCACCGCATTAATCGGTGTTCGTATTTCATGCGACATATTGGCAAGAAAGGTACTCTTAAACTGATTTGCCACCTCTGCTTTTTGTTTCGCTTCTTCGGCCTCTAATTTGGCCTGCTGCAATTCTTCCATCGTCTGCATCAGCCTCTGATAGTCCGGTGTCTCCAATGAAAACAGTACAATAATCAATCCAATGGAAAGCGAAAAACTGGTAAGTAAAACATGCGGCAGAAATCCTATCTGTATCACTGCGCCTATTATAGATATCAGTGAAAAAGAAAAAATAGACATTCTCTGCTGAATGGTATATTGCTTAATATGCCTCACCATTCGTAAAACACCCACTGCCATACAGGAATATGGCACAACATAGGTCATCGCATACAGCGGACCATGAATATAAGTTCCGGCACTGTCAAAATCGAATACCCAGCCATTAAAAACATTTACTGCCAAAAGGATTGCCTGAACTCCCATAACAATACGATACCCGACTGCAACCTTCGCCTCTCCCTGAAACCAATTTATAGAAAGATCAGAATACTTTAAAAACTGATAACTAAGGATAGCATTTCCGCCAAAATAACAGGTATTTAAAATGATATTGACCATTCTTGGAATTACCGCTGCATAGCTAATCGTAACCGCAGTCACCACATCTAAAATATCTGCAATCAAAACAAATATAAGCAGCTTATAAAACTCCCGGTTTCTCGTGGAGTCCATATTATAAGTAATTCTTGAATATATTACTAATACCACCATTAAGATAATGGCAGACAAGCCAAAATATATATTATACTGTAATTCCATATTAATAATATCCTTTCAAAAAAACTACTTTTCCCATTTTCTATATTTTAACTTGTCCCATTTATTTCTGTAAAGAACTATTTTATTATAGACGACTAATTACCGAATGGATGGATTCTGATATACAATTTCTCCCTCTATCATAGTATAAAGAATGCAGCTGTCCACACCAAATGGGCTTCCTTCCACTAATACAAAATCTGCATCTTTTCCCACTTCAATACTTCCTACACGCTTTTCTGCGCCAATATGCCTTGCTGCATTAATTGTGATTGCCTGTAACGCCGCAAATTCATCCATTCCCTCATGAATTGCCCGTCCTGCACACATTGCCAGATATCGGCCTTCAATGACTGGAGAATCCGTAATAATAGAGACTTGGCATCCTGCCTTTGCTAAAATTGCCGCTGTATGAAATCCTTTATTTTTCAGCTCATATTTCGAAGCATGTCCAAAAGACGGTCCAACTGCCACCGGATAGCCTTCCTTTGCTAAATCTTCTGCAATTAGTGCACCATCTGTTACATGGTCTAATCTTAAATCTACATTAAATTCTTTTGCAATTCTTATTGCAGTAAAAATATCGTCTGCGCGATGCACATGTGCCTTTAATGGCATTTCTTTTTTCAAAACCGGCAGTAATGCCTCTAATTTCGGATTATATTCTGGCAGCTTACTGTAATCGATTTTAGCCGGATAGCCTGCTGCTTCCAGTTTCTTTTGATAAATCTGTGCCTTTGTCAGCATTTCGCGAAGCTTCGCTGCTACTGACATGCGGGAAGAAAATCCTTTTTCCTTGTAGCAATTCTTTGGATTTTCTCCAAAAGCAATTTTCATGGCAGATTTTTCTTTCACTATCATGTCATCTACTCGTTTTCCGGAAGTCTTAATGACACAAAAGGTTCCTCCAATTACATTTGAGCTGCCCGGACCGGTAGACACACAGGTGACACCGCCCTCTTTCACCATTCGGAAGGTCTCATCCTGTGGATTTATACCATCAATCGCAGACAACTGAGGAGTAATCGGATCTCCTAACTCATTATAATCCTGTCCCGGATAGCCCACTGCATATCCGTCCAGCCCCAAATGACAGTGCGCATCTACAAAACCCGGATACACATCTATTCCTTCCGCGTCAAATATTTTTGCATCATTGCTCTCTCTTCCTGAAATTATCTCTTCAATTTTTATAATTTTTCCATCTTCGACTAAAATATCTGCTGTAAATGCCTTTTCTTCCACAGCATTATGAATTCTTCCTTGTTTTATCAACAATTTTTCTGCCATTTTGTTTATTTCCTTTCAAAAAACATATTCTTTCTTTTGCATAGTTGTGGTATAGTTATAACATATTTTAGCAATATGTATGTGTTGTTTATATTTAGGAGGAAACTTATGCAGGCACTTTTTGATATCATTAATGCCATTTGCGGGAAAATCCAAATTATATCTGATTTACTCTGGAGCTTCCCAACGAACCTTGACTGGTATGCCAGCATTCCAATCTTAGGTAACTTTTCCCTTGCCATTATCTTATTAATTGGTTCAGGAATTTATTTTACATGCAGTTTAAATTTTATTCAGATTCGTAAGTTCAAAGAAGGTCTTCGTATCTTAAGAAACAGCAAGGCTACCTCAACCGGTATCTCGCCTTTAGCAGCCTTCTTTTTATCCACTGCCATGCGTGTAGGACCAGGTAATATTTTAGGTGTTACCGGTGCAATCGCTACCGGCGGACCCGGCGCCCTTTTTTGGATGTGGGTATCTGCATTTTTTGGTATGGCTACTGCCTATACGGAATCTACCCTTGCACAGATTTTTAAAGAACGTCATGACGACGAATATTTAGGCGGCTTGGCATTTTACGGCAAACGCTTATTAAAAGGCTCCGCAGCTGTTGGTGCCGCACTTTCTATTATTTACATTATTTATACATTATTATGCTTTCCTGCACAGGGATTTAATACCATTTCCGCAGTCGGACAGATTGCAGGTACACTTACGGGTCAGACCATTGCAACGGATTCTGCATTGTATTGGATTTCTTTTGCAATTTTAATGATTATTGCTGTTATCGTTTCCTTTGGCGGTATTAAGAAATTAACAAAGGTAACAGATATTACGGTTCCGATTATGGCTGTAATTTATGTTTTAACCGTATTGGTTTTAATTATCGTAAACTTTGACCGCATTCCATGGTTTTTCTATGCCGTATTTACAGAAGCATTTAAACCGGAAGCTGTCTTCGGCGGAGCCTTTGGTATCGCTCTTGTACAGGGTGTAAAGCGTGGTCTTATGTCCAATGAAGCCGGACAGGGTACTATGACTATGGCTGCCGCGGCTGCAGATTCAACACATCCTTGTACACAAGGCTGTGTGCAGTCTATCGGTGTATTCTTAGACACAATTGTAATCTGTACTTTAACGGGATTTGTTGTTGTAATGGGACGTGTATGGCAGACGGACGCCGCCGATATGTGGTTTTCAATGGACAACCTTCCAAAGTATTTAACAGCCGCTACCGAGCTGGCACCTGGTACTGCTTTTAACACAGTCGTATCCCTGCTGATTTCTGTGTGCTTTGGATTATTTGCCTTTACCTGCTTATTAGGATTTATCTCTTTTTCAGAAATCTGTGCAAAGAGAATTTCTACCAATCCGGTATTTATTAATTTCATCCGCATTCTTTGTTTAGCAGTTATTGCCTTTGGTATTTTAACCAATATCGTTGGATTAGACTTGAATGCACTTTGGAACTTATCAGACTTTGCCAATATCTTAATTACATACTGCAATCTTCCACTTTTGTATCTTGGATTTAAGTATGTAAAAAAAGCAACGGCTCATTTTGATAAAAATGACGGTACACCGTTTACTTCTGAGGTTGTGGGAGTTGATGTGCCTGTATGGGATGAGAAAGCAAAGAACAATCGTTAAATAATAATGGGGTGCTATTTGCACCCCTGTTCCATTATATTCCATGATTATTTTTACATCAAAATAACATTTTTTATTTTTCTAATCTTGCCTTTCTGCAACTTTGATATACGAATACCTCATATACATTATTACTGGACAGTAAAAAGTTTTCAATAAAAAATAACTCTTTTTCATTTTTAAATACAGACACTCTTTCGATCGTTATCACTACGATCAAATGCTATTTTAGCATCTACTTGGACAATTCAAACGCTTCGTTAAAAATTCCAAGTTAAAAATACTATCATCATACGAAAGGAAAATGTGCCTATGAATCAGGTATTAAAAAACGATTCCACACATATGGATAAAAAGCGCAGACAATGGCATCCCGCCTTTTTCGGTGCAATGCATCTGGAATTAAAAGAAAATAAAGAAGATTTGGAATTTACCGAAGAAAAAATCTTAAATACCATGCCTCTGCGAGTAGATATCTTAATTGTAAAGAAAAAAATTGCCTGCGAACTTCAAAATGAAATTGGTAAAATATT
>CAYYZV010000016.1:0-21130 GCA_964476275.1 uncultured Roseburia sp. | reverse complement strand
TTTCAGACAAATTTCTTTGCACTCCTCTTTTCCATCAACTCTAAATGCTGGTTGATTTTCAATAAAATCATATATAATACAATGGTCACTGCCATGGTATATACAAGTTCAGGCAATATAATATGCGTTAAATAAAATCCAAAGTTAAATTTACTCCGGAATAAAAATGTAAAGAAATAAACCGCTAAATTGTAAATTAAATCACTTCCGGCTATTAAAAGCATTGGTAATTTAATATCTTCCGGATAAAAAAGTTTGCGGAAATATCCATTTAAAAATCCAACATACATATAAAGCAATGCATATAATCCAATAATTGTACCGCCGGAAAAAATATCCATAATAAGACCACAGAAAAGTCCTGTCAGCAGACCTTCTTTCTGACCTCTCATAAAGCCAAAGGCTGAAGCTGTTACAACCAAAAGATTTGGTGAAATTCCTGCAAAGGACAAGGTCTGAAACAAGGTGCTCTGCAATAGATAACATAGGATAATAATGATTGCTATCGTTATTTTTCGTTTCATATCAGAGCTCTCATTCCTCAGTTATTTGCTTTTTATTTAATATTACTAATACTTCTTCAATGTGTTCAAAATCTACTGCCGGTGTGATTGTTCCAGAGCGGGTCAGGTTATTGGAATCAGTTGTGATTTCACTGATATAACCAATTAAAATTCCTTGCTGATAATCATAAGATACATAAGAAGTTACTACTGGATCTCCGATAGCAACTTCATTGTCCCTGTCATTTAAACCACTAAACTCGATGGTCATATTTTCGCTCATTTTCTGTAAACTTCCATTTACAATCAAATTATCAGAGGTAGTCAAAACCATGCCGCTGACCTTGCTTGTATCATTGATGATGGCTGTTACAGTGGAATAATTTGGTCCAACGTTTGAAACGATCCCTACCAGACCGCTGCCTGCCATAACATTCATGCCTGTTTCGATACCATCGGCACTGCCTTTGTCAATTGTAAAGCTCTGAAACCAGTTTCCGGCATCCTTTCCGATAACATTCGCAGCTACTTTATCATAGCTTGGATATTTCTGGTCCAATTCATACAGTTCGCGCAGATTATCCAACTCATAACGTTCCAGTTTTATCGTATTTAATTCTATGGTAAGTTCTTCTACCTGTTTTTTGAGTTCTTCGTTCTCAGCAATAACAGCACTTAAATTTTCCCAGTGGTCTGCCTGTTTCGTAATCCATTTTCCTACATAATTGATTCCATTCTGCATAGGTATAAAAACATAACCGGCTGCCGTATTTAACGGACCGCCGGATATGTTAAATGTAAAACTTAGTAAGATTGCCGAAATACAAACACCTGTCAAAATTAACAGCAGGTATTTAGAGGATACTTTCCTCTTGGTTTTACGTCTTTTCATAGATGTCCTCTATTTATTTTAAAATCTTATTTTTCATACTAAAAGCAAGATGCTTGAACTTACTATCGGCTACAATTTTCATCAAACCGCGGACAACACATTCTTCCGGTTCTTCGCAGGTATTAATTTTAATACCTGTAATATCCTTAAAAAGAATATCCAGATTCTGAATTTTTGAACCGCCTCCGGTAATATAAATACCTGAATGAATAATATCCTTTGCCAGTTCCGGCGGTGTTTTTTCAAGAATTCGTTTAATTGCGTTACAGATAGTGTTTAAGTTATCCTTAATCGCCTCATATACCACTTCTCCGGAAATCTCCATTTCGATAGGAAGACCGCTTACCACATCTCTTCCTACGATTATCATGGTTTCTGAATTGCCTGGAACACCGGAACCAAGAGCTTCTTTTAACGCTTGTGCTGTTTTCTGTCCGATTAAAAGGTTATATTTACGTTTTACGAAAGTAATAATTGATTCATCAATTTTATTTCCGCCGAAGTGAAGTAACTCACTTAATACCAGACCGCCGAGCGAAATAACGGAAATTTCTGTTGTATCAGCTCCTAAGTCAACTACCATAATACCGGTTGGTTCATTTACGTCTAATCCAAGTCCTACTGCATCTGCAATTGGTTTTTCACAAAGCAGTACGGTTTTTGGTTTCATTTTACTCTTATAGAAAATTTCAAAGAAGGCTCTCTTCTCTACATCAGTAATATCGGTTGGAACTGCAACAATGAATTCACAGCCACGCATTTTTCCTTTCATTTGTTTTTCCAAGAACTCCTGTAAGGCATTCTGTAATATATTAAGTTCTGAAATTACACCGCGGCTTACAGGAAATACTACATTTATGGATTCCGGTGCTTTCTCATACATTGCATATGCAGAATCTCCATACGCATAAATCTGGTTCTTATGCACCAGTGCCACTGTGTTCTTTTCATTTAGTATTTTATTCGTAGCCTTGCTGAATACCTTTATATTACAAGTACCAAGGTCGATTCCGTAAATGTTGTTATTCATGTCTCTCTCCCTAAATTTTCTAAAGTAATCCGGATTCCCGATAACTATAATAGTTATGATCTCCGATAATAATATGATCGGATAAAGGAATTCCTATCATTTGTCCGCATTCTGCAATCCGTCTGGTCACTTCATCATCTTCCCTTGAAGGCGCGGAAATTCCGCTTGGATGATTATGCAGCAGTACAATGTGGACTGCATGCTTTTGCAATGCTGTTATGAAAATTTCTCTTGGCGGAACAATGGAGCTGTTCACACTGCCCTTTGAAATGATTTCATCTGCTATCAGCCGGCATTTGGTGTCAAACATGCATAGAACTAACTGTTCCTGTGTTTCATGTCTGAGCTTTTCCATGAAGTACACCGCAATGGAACCTGCATCCCTTAAAGCGACCCGCTGAATATATTTGGTTGCGGTAATCCGGCTTGACAATTCAGCAATACATTTCAGCTGAATTGCTTTTACCTTACCAATCCCTTTCATATGCAGCATCTCTTCGTAAGATACATCGTACAGATTCATCAGATTGTGATTTTTCTGATTTAAAAAATTCTGTGCGACTTCCACGGACTTTAACCCCGTTGTGCCGGACTTGATAATCACAGCCAGTAGTTCCGCGTCACTTAAATGCTCCGGACCATATTTCAGAAATTTCTCATATGGTTTTTCTGAATCCGGTAAATCTTTGATTGTTAAATGTTGACTCATAAATCTCCTTCTACTTTCCCCGGAAATATACGCATCGTCACATTATCGCTTTTATTTTAACATAATTGATCCATATTAACAAGATTTCGTTCCTTAAGTTTTTGTAAAGCCATAAGGATTCCCAATTTTGCATGATACCAGGTTAATCCACCCTGGAAATATACAGAATATGGTGGTTTTACAGGGCCGTCTGCACTTAATTCAATGGATGAACCCTGCACAAAAGCTCCTGCTGCCATAATTACATCACTGTCATAACCAGGCATTGCCCATGGTTCCGGTGTTACATAGCTGTCTACCGGTGCTGCTGCCTGAATTCCTTCACAAAAAGCAATCATCGCATCTGCATTATGGAAGGTAACAGCCTGAATAATATCATGTCTGGATTCTGTGCCGTTTGGAATGACATCGAAGCCCAATGTTTCGAAAATGTTTGCTGCAAAAATTGCTCCTTTTAAAGCTCCGCTTACCACAGTAGGACTTAAAAAGAATCCCTGATAAAAAGATTGGATAACACCTAATGAAGCGCCCACTTCTTTTCCAAGTCCCGGAGAAGTCAGACGATAGGCTGCATTTTCTACACATTCCTTCTTTCCTACGATATAACCGCCGATTGGAGCAAGACCTCCGCCCGGATTTTTGATCAAAGAACCAACAATCATATCAGCACCCACCTCTAACGGCTCCTTTTCCTCAACAAATTCGCCGTAGCAGTTATCCACCATACAAATGACCTCCGGCTTGATGTTCTTTACAAAAGCAATCAATTCGCCGATTTGGTCTACGGAAAAAGTCGGTCTTGTGGCATATCCTTTGGAACGCTGAATTGTTACCAGTTTTGTACGCTCGTTGATGGCATTTTTAATGCCTTCATAATCAAAAGTTCCATCTGCAAGTAAATCTACCTGACTGTAAGTAACCCCATATTCTGCCAAAGACCCCTTTGATTTACGAATCCCAATTACTTCTTCTAATGTATCATATGGCTTGCCAACAGGGGATAATAATTCATCTCCCGGTCTTAAGTTCGACATTAGAGCCAAGGCCAGTGCATGGGTTCCACAGGTAATCTGCGGTCTTACAAGGGCATCTTCGCCTTTGAAACAGGAAGCATATACTTTTTCCAGCGTATCTCTTCCCAAATCATTATAACCATATCCGGAAGAAGTATTAAAACATTCTGCACTCACACGATTTTCCTGCATTGCACGAATGACCTTCATTTGATTATATTCTGCCCGCTCATCAATTTCTTTAAAACGCTCCTTTAATTTTTCTTCTATTTTGGCACCAAAACGATATACCTCTTCTGAAATGCCAAGATGTTTGTATTCTTTAATCAGCATTTGATTCATTTTAATAACCTTACCTTTCCACTGCCTGCAAACTTTGGGCCGCAGGCACAAATTTGCGTGTGAAAAATCTTCGATATAAGGATTTTTCACACTATCCCTTTACTTTTAAGGATTTTTATCATTTCGCCAAGAATTGCTTCCTCCGAATGATTATATGCTTCTTTATTAAACCAGATGACATCTGATTCTCTGCGGAACCATGTCAGCTGGCGTTTGGCAAAATGTCTGGTTTCTCTTTTAATAATATAAATCGCTTCTTCGAATGTGAGCTTTCCATCCAGATAATCCAGAATTTCTTTATAACCAAGTCCCTGCATAGATACCATTCCCCGATGATATCCCATCTCTTTTAATTTTTTTACTTCCTCTACAAGACCTTTTTCTACCATAATATCAACACGTTTGTCAATTCGTTCATAAAGCTTTGTCCTGTCATCTGTTAAAACAAAATATGCAAAGTTATAAGGAGATTCTTTTTGACGTTCTGTTTCATTATGTTCGGAAATCTTTGTTCCGGTTAAATGATAAAATTCCAAAGCGCGAATCACACGTTTGGTATTATTGGCGTGAATACTTTCTGCTGATTCCGGATCTACGTTTCTTAACAGGTCGTGTAAGTATTCTGCACCCTTTTCCTGTGCTAAATGTTCTAATTCTTCCCGATATTCAGTGTCTGCATCCTGTTTGGAAAAATCAATGTCATAAAGCAGTGCCTGAATATAAAAACCGGTACCGCCTACAATGATTGGAATTTTTCCCTCTGCATAAATTTCTGCCAAGCATTCTTTTGCCCGTTCTGTAAAACGGACTACATGAAACTCTTCTTCCGGTTCAAATTCATCGACCAAATAGTGTTTAATGCCGTCCATTTCCTCCGGCATGATTTTTGCAGAACCAATATCCATATATTTATATACCTGCATCGAATCAGCAGATATAATCGAACCGTTCACTGCTTTTGCCAAAGCAATAGATAGTGCGGTTTTGCCTGCCGCAGTAGGACCTGTTAATACAATAAAAGGTTTTTTCTCCATAAATTTCCTTTCCTCGTGAGTCTGTTTTCTATCAAACGATACGTTTAAATTTCTTTTCTAATTCGTATTTTGTCATAGAAATAATCGTTGGTCTTCCATGTGGACACTGATATGGATTCTCCAAAGTTAATAACGTATCTATTAAATGTGCCGCTTCTGAAGCAGAAAGCCGATCATGTCCTTTTACTGCTGCCTTACAGGACATAGAAGCAACTTTTTCTAAAATTAAAATCGGTGCCTGTTCACTGCTGAATGTAGAAAAATCATCCAGCATATCAATAAACATCGATTTCATATCTATATCTGTAAAATCAGCCGGAATGGCTGTAATTGCATATTCTTTTCCGCCAAATGGCTCAATTTCATAACCAAAAGCCGTAAATTCTTTTTGATATTTTGACAGCACTGCCTCTTCTTCATTATTTAGTGTCAGAATAATCGGTGGGCTGATTGTCTGCGATGTAAAGGTTTTGGTTTTAAGCCGATTCATTGTCTGTTCATACAGTACTTTTTCGTGAGCTGCGTGCTGATCAATAATAAAGAGTTTTTCTTCGTATTCAATTAACCAGTACGTATCGAAAAGCTGGCCGATTAATTTATGCTGTTTGCGGGCAGTTTCTGTAAGAAAACCGGTATCTAAGGCTTCTAGCTGCTGCTGCTCGTAAACCTCCCGAATTTGTGGTTGAAGTGCTTCTGCTGTTAAGTTTTCCGTCTGTGGTGACGGATGCTCTATTTGAACTTTGCTTTGAATTTCCTCGCCTGCCGCACTCTGCGCAGAGATTGATTCACGCACAGTAATTTCTTTTTGATTATTTGTCTTTATAGCAGCCCCCTCAGCCGTTCTCTTTGACAGTTTTTCAAATACTTTATTTGCTGAATTACCTGATACAAAACCAAAACTTTCCCTCACTTGATTTGGATATTTACGCTCATACGGGCTGTCAAGTGACACCGATTTTCTAATATCGTTGATTCGCCGTTGGTCAAGGAACGTATCCGTCTTACTTGCTTGCTTTTCTGTTAGACTGCTTGTCTGCTTCGTACTTTCCGGTCTTGTTTCACTGAGTCTTCGTACCTCAAAAGGTTCCGGTGCTGCTTTTACAATCTGCCGTGCTTCCGGTTTCTTTTCTTCTTTTACCGGAACCTGCTGTATAAATTCCTTGTGTGTCAATGCATTTCGAATGATTTCATACAGAGACTTATAAATCACTTCATTTTGTGAAAAACGCAGTTCCATCTTTGTAGGATGCACGTTTACGTCAATCAGATTACTATTCATACGAATATACAGCACACAGAACGGATACTGATGCTGCATCAAAAAGCCCTTATACCCCTCTTCAATTGCTTTTGCAAGCAGGGTACTTTTTATATAGCGTTCATTGATAAAATAATTTTCGTAATTACGGTTTCCGCGGGAAACATTTGGTTTGCCAATAAAACCATCTATCTCAAATAAATCTGTTTTTTGATTGATTTCTATTAAAGAATTGGTAATATCTCTGCCAAAAATATGATAAATCAAATCTTTTTTATTGCCATTTCCGGACGTATGTAACTTTGTCTGTCCATTATTGATGAACTTAAAAGAAACATTCGGATGAGACAATGCCATACGCTCAATCAAATCTGCAATATAACCGCCTTCTGTCTGCGCCGTTTTTAAAAATTTTCGTCTGGCCGGTGTATTAAAGAACAAATTTTTCACAAGAAAAGTCGTGCCTTCCGGTGCCCCGATTTCCTCACAGAAGATTTCCTTCGAACCTTCAATGACATATCTGGTTCCGGTCAAATCTCCATAAGTTTTTGTAATCAGCTCTACCTGAGCCACTGCTGCAATACTCGAAAGTGCTTCACCGCGGAATCCTAACGATGAAACAGTCAGCAAATCTTCTACGGATTTGATTTTGCTGGTAGAATGACGCAGAAAAGCCAGCGGAATCTGTTCTTTTTCAATCCCACAGCCATTATCTGTGATACGGATAAACGAAATTCCGCCTTCTTTGATTTCTATCGTAACAGCAGTTGCCTTCGCATCAATGGCATTTTCCACTAATTCCTTTACAACAGAGGATGGGCGTTCTACTACCTCACCTGCTGCTATTTTATCAATTGTTTGTTGGTCTAATAATTGAATTGTTGGCATTTCTCTATCCTTTCAATCTATCTCCAAATTCTTCAAATTTATTTTTTCTATGCGGATTTCAGGACATTCTACGGGCATATAGCCGCCGTGATATACGGTTATTATTGCCATAATATTCCCCTTATATTATTTCAGGTTTATTAAGTACCCGGCAATCTGTCTACCATCTGTTTTTTACTTTATTCTGCAATTCATAAAGCTTATTCATCGCTTCAATCGGCGTCATATTTGACAAATCCACAGTTCGCAGTTCTTCAATGATTGTATCATCGCCCATGGTATCAAATAAAGACATCTGCGCCAAATCCACTTCGTCTAATTTTTCCTTTTTCTTTTTGTTCTTTCCATGGTTTTCTACTTCGATTCCTCTTGCCACAGAAGCAATATCATTTTCAATTAATTTATCTACAATTTCTTTTGCACGTTCAATAACGGAATCCGGTACACCTGCCAGCTTTGCTACCTGAATACCGTAACTCTTATCTGCACCGCCTTTTACAATTTTACGCAAGAAGACAATGTCATCTCCTTTTTCCTTTACAGCAATACAGTAATTGTTTACGTTATTCAGCTTGCCTTCTAATTCCGTCAATTCATGATAATGGGTTGCAAATAGGGTCTTTGCTCCCAAAAGCTTCGGATTACTGATATGTTCTACTACTGCCCATGCAATACTTAAACCGTCAAACGTACTGGTTCCTCTTCCGATTTCGTCAAGAATCAGAAGCGAATTGCTGGTAGCATTCCGTAAAATATTGGCTACTTCGTTCATTTCTACCATAAACGTACTCTGTCCGCTTGCCAAATCATCCGATGCACCTACACGTGTGAAAATACGATCCACAACACCGATTTTGGCAGATGCAGCTGGCACAAAACTTCCAATCTGTGCCATAAGCACAATAAGTGCAGTCTGACGCATATAAGTAGATTTACCAGCCATATTTGGTCCGGTAATAATTGAAATACGATGCGAACTATGATCCAGATAGGTGTCATTTGCGATAAACATATCATTATTGATCATTTTCTCTACAACCGGATGACGACCTTCTTTGATATCTATCATGCCATTTTCACTTATTTTCGGACGGCAGTAATGATTTAAGTCAGCAACAACTGCCAGTGAAATAAAAGTATCTAATTTAGCAACTGCTTTTGCTGTTTTTTGGATGCGAACCACTTCTTTCGCAATTACATTACGCACCTCACAGAATTGCTCATATTCTAAATTTACAAGCTTATCCTCTGCGCCCAGAATCATATCCTCTAATTCTTTTAATTCCGGTGTTATGTAGCGTTCTGCATTTGCCAGAGTCTGCTTTCTGGTGAAATAATCCGGCACTAAATCTTTGTAAGAATTCGTAACTTCAAGATAATAGCCAAATACTTTATTGTATTTAATTTTTAAATTCTTAATACCTGTTTTTTCCCGTTCCTTTGCTTCCAATTCTGCAAGCCAGGTTTTTCCTTTGGTTTTTGCCTGACGATATTTATCTATTTCTTCATGATAACCATCTTTAATCAATCCGCCTTCACGAACACTGATTGGCGGTTCTTCTAAAATGGCAGCATCAATTAAGTGATGCAGTTCCTCTAAAGTATCCAGTTCTTCATTCAGCTGACAAAGCAGCTCGCAGCGATAGTCGCCAAGCAGTGCTTTAATCGGAGGAAGCATTGCAATCGAATTTCGAAATGCAATTAAATCCCTTGGATTTGCGGTCATATAGGTCACACGGGTAATCAGACGTTCCAAATCGTAAATCGGATTTAAATATTCTCTTAACTCTTCTCTGGTAATAACGTGTTTATTAATTTCTTCAATAGCGTCCTGACGTTTTATAATTTCTGCTTTTTCAATCAATGGCTGCTCTACATAAGAACGAAGCATACGGGCCCCCATTGCTGTTTTTGTTTTATCCAGTACCCATAACAGCGAGCCCCGTTTTTGCTTTTCGCGCAAGGTTTCAACCAGCTCTAAATTTCTTCTCGTAGAGCTGTCAATAATCATATATTTCCCTGTAGAATATGGATGAATCGCAGAAATATGCTCCAAAGAATTTTTCTGCGTCTCATGCAAATACCGAAGCAATGCTCCCGTAGCTACTGTACCGCCAAGATAATCCTTTAATCCGAGTCCCTCTATACTATTTACTTTAAAATGCTGCTTTATCGCTGTTAACGTTGTTTCATCACTAAAATACCAGGATTCCAGCGAATAAATGGTAATCCCAAGACGATGACGCATATCTTCCAAATCAATACCGCTCATATAAAAGCTTTCATTGCAGACGATTTCAGATGGTGAAAACTTGTGAATTTCATCCATCAGCTTCCGCTCGCTTTCCACCTCTGTTACATAAAAGTCACCGGTGGAAACATCTGCAATCGCTACGCCATATTTATCTGTCATATATACGATACACATCATATAATTATTTTTGGACTCATCAAGGGCTGCCACGTCCATATTGGTTCCAGGTGTCACGACACGCACAACTTCCCGTTTTACAATGCCTTTGGTTGTCTTTGGGTCTTCTACCTGTTCACAGATGGCAACCTTATGTCCATTTGCTACCAGACGGTTTAAATAGCCTTCTACGGCATGATGCGGCACACCGCACATTGGTGCACGTTCCTCCATGCCGCAATTTTTTCCGGTAAGAGTGAGTTCTAATTCCTTTGATACTAAAACTGCATCTTCAAAAAACATCTCATAAAAATCTCCAAGCCGGTAAAATAAAATACAATCTTTATATTCTTCCTTTGTCTGCAGATACTGCTGCATCATCGGTGTAAATTCTGCCACAAATGTATCCTCCTGTAACACCACTTTCCTATGTCTTTACGCGCGAAATGACGCATATTTTTTCATAATCGCTTCTGCCACCTTTAGTCCATCCATTGCCGCTGAAGTAATTCCGCCGGCATATCCGGCTCCTTCGCCGCATGGATAAATTCCACCTATATTTGATAAAAAATCCTCATCTCTGCTGATACGCACCGGTGAAGAGGTTCTGCTTTCAATAGCAGATAAAATGGCATCATCCCTGTCAAATTCCGGTATTGCTTTTGCAAAAACATGCATGCCTTCTATAAATGAGCTTTCTATTTCTTCTGACAATAAGCCGCGCAAATTTGCAAAAGCTTTTTGTCCCCTTGTTTCACTTTCATATCCGCCATAGTCCTTTGACGGCTGATTCATACAATAATCTTTAAATAACTGCTGCGGAATCTTTCCACAAGCCAGCTGATATGTTTTTTCTTCCAATTTTTGCTGAAAACGCACACCTGAAAGCGCATCTTCTCCTTCAAAATCCGCAGGAGTTACGGATACAATAATCGCGCTGTTTGCGTTTTTACTGTCTCTGGCTGCATAACTCATACCGTTTACAGCCGTGCGCCCTTCTTCGGAAGAGGCATTTACCACATAGCCGCCCGGACACATACAAAAAGAATAGACACCTCTGCCATTTTTTAAATTTGCTGTTACCTTATAAGGTGCTGCCGGTAATTTATCTGCATAAGTACTTCCATACTGTGTCTGGTTCATTTCTTTCTGCGGATGTTCTACGCGAAAGCCTACTGCAAAGGATTTCGGAAGCATAGACAATTTATGTTCCGAAAGTATCTGAAACGTATCTCTTGCACTGTGTCCCAATGCCAATACGCAGATTTCTGTATCAAGCCATTCTGCATGATTCAATTCAACTGCTTTTAACAAATCATTTTCTATCCTTAAATTCGTCATACAGGTTTGAAAACGAATTTCTCCTCCCATACGAAGGATTTCTTCCCGCATATTTTTAATTACCTGACACAGTACATCTGTACCGATATGCGGCTTGCTGTCATATAAAATTTCTTCCTGCGCTCCAAACTGCACAAAAGTTTCCAAAACAAAAAGATTTCTACCAAGGGGATCTTTTACGACAGTATTTAACTTACCATCTGAAAAGGTCCCAGCTCCGCCTTCGCCAAATTGTACATTAGAATTTGTATCTAAGATACCTGTTTCCCAGAATTTCTCGACATCTGTCTGACGTTCTTCTACCGGCTTGCCCCGCTCAATTAAAATTGGTGCATAGCCTGCCCTTGCCAGTAAATAGGTGCAAAAAAGTCCTGCCGGTCCTGCGCCTATAATTACCGGTCTGTGCTTTAATTCCAATTCACCGATAGACGGCACTTGATAGTTCTTTTGCTTTATTGACATAATATTTTTATCGTTAACCTTCTTAAGAATTGCTTCCTCGTTTGAAACGAAAACATTTATGCTATATACAAAACAGAGTTCCGGTTTTTTCCGTGCGTCAATCGATCTTTTTTGAATTTCCAATGTCTGTATCTGATTTTTATTTATTTTTAACAGTTTTGCTGCCTTGCTCAATAAATCTTCCTGTGTATGGGCAATCGGCATTTTTATCTGATTAATTCGAATCATGTCTGCTCCTTTTTGCTGCATGAAGACCGGCTGTATATCCACTGGACCATGCCCACTGCAGATTATAGCCTCCGCACATTCCATCTATATCTATCAATTCTCCGGCAAAATAAAGACCGGGAATCAGTTTCGATTCCATCGTTTCCGGATGGATTTCTTTCGTATCAATTCCACCGGCACACACCTGTGCCTGTTCAAAGGATTTGCTTCCTGTAATATCTGCACGCAGTCCTTTTATGATTTCTGCCAGTTTTTCAATCTGTTCCGGTTTTATTTTTTTTGGACTGTCTCCTAATGAAATGCCTGCTTCCCGAAGAAATACTTCTGCCAGCTTTTTATGAAACAATCCTACAAAGCATTCGCACATCGTTTTTTTCTGTTCTGGCTTTAGCAGGCGTTTTTCTAAAAGAGTAATTGTTTCTTCCATCGTCTTATTCGGCAGAAAATCCAATAAGAGGTGTACTCTTTTTCCCTGTTTTAATGCTTTTGTTGCAAAGCGGCTTAATTGGAAAATTGGGATGCCGGATACACCATAGTCTGTTAACTGCAATTCTCCATGTTCTGCGGCAGTTTTTTTCTCATCAATATACAAAACAGCCCGCATTTCTGCACGAATTCCTGCAAGCTGTTTAAAAAATAACTGTTTTCCCTGCAAAGGAACCAGTGCCGGTACAATATCAATAAAATGATGTCCAAATCGCTCCAAATGAAAAAAGGAGCTTCCATCACTTCCTGATTTTGGTGCTGCTAACAAACCGGTTGCGAATATAACACTTTTTCCCGTAAAATTTCCTGCTGAGGTCTCTAGTAAAAAGCCTTTTTTGCTGCGTTTCACTGAGGTTATTTTACAGTCACAAATCTCTCTTACGCGCAGATAATTGGCTTCTAATCGCAGCACTTCTAAAACAGCCGCTGCCTGCTCACTGGCCGGATAATAATATCCGTTTTTTACCTTCGGTGCCAAACCAATTTCTTCGAAAAAGTCAACTGTTTCACGGAAACCAAACAGCTCAAACACAGGCACAACAAATGCAGGGTCTTCTCCTCTATAATAGGAAATCCCCTGCTGTTCGTTTGTATAATTGCATTTTCCATTTCCGGTAGAAAGTATCTTTTTTCCCGTTTTTTCTTTATGTTCTAAAATAACTACCTTTGCTCCGGCTCTTGCAGCCGTAATTGCAGCCATTAATCCAGCTGCTCCGCCGCCTACAACAGCTACATCAAATGTTTTCTCATTTTCCTGTTTCACCGAAGTTTACCTCTTATTACGCATTCTTACCCATCTTGCCTATTCTAGCATATAAAAAGGAAACATTCAATAAAGTATTTTTACGTTAAATTTTATGATGAATATGACTCCAAAAAAGCATATAAGGCTTCTTCGTTTAAAAAATACAGTCCTTCTATAACGGCCTTTTGCAGTTCCTCAGGCAAATTCTGAACTTGAATTGTCGTTTCATCGTACTGTTTCATTGTTAATCTGTCATATACGACAAGATAGCCATACTCCTCTATGACAAGAAAACGTTCTTCTGGTGCATGATCACCAGAAACTTCTATCATTTTTTCATTTTCAGTTACAGCAGATTCCTGCTCTGAGTCTATTACGTCTTCCTCATGAGCCTGCTTTTCTAATCGAATTTCTTTTGATTTTTCACTTTCCCGATATAAAATACTGCTGGTTACACATCCAATCGCAACCACACAAAAAAAGTAAATACCTATTCGTTTCAAAATAGAACCTCCTATTTTCACACAATAAGTATTTACTTATTTTTCACTTTTATTCGTAATTATTTCAAATAATTCAGTTTATCTTAATAGATGCAGTTTCTTTGCGAGCTTTACAAATAAATGACCTTTTGGCAGACGGCGAAGCTCAGCTTCTCCCATTCCCTTCAATAATAAAACCAGCGCAAAGTAAATGATTGCTCCTACAAAAATACTTAAGATTGCTGCAATGGTATTGATTCGAAGCAAATACAATAAACCATTGTAAACACCCCATACAGCTACCCCCATAATGGCTGCAGCCAGTCCCGGAATCAGGAAGGTTTTTAAAATTTCCTGATGGTACCTTGCATATTTTCGAAGTGAAAGTGCATTTAAGAAACTCATAATTAGACCAAATGCCGCATTTGCAAAAATAACTGCATAAATATTTAAGTCAAATGCATACATTAATACTACCAATACAATAATATGAAGCACGAGTGCTATTGCTGCATTTTTTACAGGCTCTTTCATGCGGTTAATCCCCTGTAATAAGCCATTCGATAAGGTCGATAAGGAGAAAAATACAATCGATACCGCACCATATCGAAGCATCACTGCAGCCAGTCCGGATTCATCGCTTAACCGAACCATTTCTAAAATCGGTTCTGCCAAAACACCCATTCCCACTGCACACGGAATCGCAATCAGCATAATAAAACGGATGGCACTGTTAATCTGAGAACGGACTTCGTTGATATTTTTCTTTGTATAAGCGGCCGTTAAAGCAGGCACAGAAGATGCTGCCATTGCAGAAGCTATGGAAATCGGCACATTGATTAATGTTTTATATCGGCCTGTGTAGATACCATTCCATGTACTGATTTCTAACGCACTGTACCCTTGTGCATTTGCAATATTTTTAAAGATTGCCATATCTACCAATGTATTACAATTATAAATCGTAGTACTTAATAATACCGGAATAATCGTAATCACTAATGTATGGAAAATATGCTTATAGGAATCAACTTTGGCAATTCCTTCTCTTCTTGTCTGACGCTTATATGCATGAAGGTAAGCAAATAATACAAGACAGGAGAAAAGCAGTGCTGTTACTGCACCGATTCCGGTACCTATGGTACCGCCCGCTGCACCATAGGCTGCAGCATAATTTTCCTGATTACCAAGGACAGCACCTACTTTCGTACCATACTGATATAATACATAGGCTGCCCACACACTCACAATTGCATTTGCAATCTGCTCTAAAACCTGTGAAATAGCACTTGGCATCATACTTCCCAAGCCCTGAAAGAAGCCTCGCAATACGCCTAATACAGCTACTACTATCAGGGTTGGAACCAATGCCCGCACTGCAAATATACTAAATGGCGTTTTCATCGCGGTTGTAAAGGCTTCAGCTCCAAAAAACAGAATTAATGCCGCACTACCGCCGGTTATCATAGCAAAAAGCAGTGCACCTTTTAGAACACGATATACATTTTTCCTTCTTCCGCTGGACATATTGGCTGATACCAGCTTAGAAACAGCCAAAGGCAGACTATAAGAAGAAATAATCAACAGATTATTATAAATTTCAAAGGCCGTAGCATAATAGTCCATACCGACATCACCAATAATTCCAATCAAAGGAATCCGGTAAATCAACCCAATAATACGGCTGATAATCGATGCCATAGCCAGAATGGAACCTTGTACTAAAAAACCTGTATTACTTTTTTTCTTACTCATTCTATACTCCCGTATTATTTATCGCAGAATCTGCATTTTTTCTAAAATGGTTCTCTGCTTTTCTTCCATCACAGCAGCTTCTTCCGGTGACATATGGTCATAACCAAATAAATGCAGCATGCTATGTAAAATCAAAAAGGCAAATTCACGCTCTGTACTATGACCGTAGCTTTCTGCCTGTTCGAATACCTTATCTATTGAAATAATAATATCACCCAGCATAATCTCCCCTGTATCCGGGTTAAAATTATTATCATAATCTTCTTCTAATTTTGAAAAATCCCCTGCCGTTTCATAAGATAACATTGGAAAAGACAGGACATCGGTAGGCTTATCAATTTCCCGATATTCCCGATTGATTTCATGAATTCCATTATTATCCGTTAAGGTCAGATTTACCTCACATTCATAAGGGAATTCTTCGTGATCCAGTGCAAATTCAACTACCCGGTTTGCTAATTCTTCATAATCAAAGTCAAATGTCACATTTACTTCTGTTTCAAGCAGTAAACTCATAAAATGGGTATCCCTCCTGTCATTTGTTATTTCTGTTCCGATTTTCGTTTGTAAGACGTGGTACGCTCTGTATTACGCTTTCCTTTGGCTTCGTAATCTTCATATGCTTTTACAATTTTTTGTACAACCGGATGTCTGACAACGTCCACACTTGTCAACTCGCAAATTGCTATTTCGTCTACTTTTTTTAATACCTTTAATGCCACATCCAGACCTGAAACCGCATCCGGTGCTAAGTCCTTTTGCGTTGCATCACCTGTAATGACTGCTTTCGATCCAAATCCAATTCGGGTCAAAAACATTTTCATCTGAGCAGGTGTTGTATTTTGTGCCTCGTCCAGAATGATAAATGCATTATCTAAGGTTCTGCCTCGCATGTAAGCTAACGGAGCCACTTCAATAAGCCCCTTTTCCATATTTTTCTGAAAGCTTTCTGCTCCCATAATCTGGTAAAGTGCATCATATAACGGACGCAGATATGGATCTACCTTACTTTGCAGATCGCCCGGCAGAAAGCCCAGCTTTTCGCCTGCTTCAATCGCCGGTCTGGTCAGAATAATCCGTCCTACTTCTTCGTTCTTAAAAGCAGTAATTGCCATGGCCATAGCGAGGTAGGTTTTACCAGTACCTGCCGGTCCTATTCCAAACGTAATCATTTTGTTACGGATTGCGTCTACATATGTCTTCTGTCCTAAAGTCTTTGGCTTTACCGGTTTTCCGTTAATCGTATGACAAATACATTCTTTGTCAATTTCTACAATTGCTGTTTCTTTATTTTCCATAACAAGAGAAAGTGCATAATTTACATTCTGCTCAGTAATGACATTTCCTCTTTTTGACAGTTCTAAAAGCTGGGTAAATACCTTTGCTGCTCTTTGAATCTGTACATCATTTCCAACCAGCCTCATGGAACCTTCCCGTACCACGGCTGTCACATGTAACGTGCGTTCTATTTTTTTTATATGAGAATCAAATTGTCCAAACACGTTCACAATATGTTCCATTGGAAAATTTAAAGATACCTCAGTTAAACTCATCCTTTATCTGCCCCTCTGCATCATCAATACTTCGAATCTCTATTGGCTGGTACATAACAATGGATTCTTCTGCAGTAACCATTCCACTTACCAGATAATTTTGATTCACTTTTTTTATCATAACATTTTTTTCTATGATTTGAATACCCTTTTCTTCCAAATTCTGTAAATATAATAAAAAATGTTCCTCTGCCAGTGCCTTTGCCGCATCCTCTGTATACTCTTTTTTCTCAATTACATACGGATAATAAGAAATTTTCTTAAAAAACAACGGAAAATAAAAATTTTTCCCCAAACAGAGCTGTATCGCTTCTATGGATTCATCATAGAATCCTTCCGGTTCTTTTATAAAGGGATTCTGTAATACAAAGTCTCCTATTTGCAGTCCATAATTTACAATTGGTTCCTGCGCAAATATCTTTTCTTCGTAACTCTTCGCAATCACTTCTTCATAATAGTATTCAACCCGGGCTTTGACATCTGCATCTGCTTTTTCATAAAGGCAGCCTGCCACATCGCCAAAATCATTGTAAATTATAATTTCACCGGAAACCAAAATATCGCCCTGTTTTACTTCAGCTCCTGTCTTTACCGCCGGCATTCCCTGACGGGTAATCATATAAGTAATTACTCCGTCCTTCGCTGCCACAATGTCACAGATTTCTTCATCCTCAGCTATATAAGACTGCTCTGATAACAGACTTTCCTGGATGTCTACTGTCAGCTTTGTTCCATAAATTTTAATAGAAGTCCAAATCACTTCCGGATAATCACTTCTTAGCTGATCCTCTAATGCTGCACAGTCGATGGCGGAGATTCTGGTTCCAAAATCTGCATTTTCCTTTTTTAAAAAATCTAAAATTGTTTCTTCAGATAAATAAGAATTGCCATTTATTTCGATATTCCATATAAATCTGGAAGTACAAAACAACAATGCACAAAAAAACATTATCCCTAACACAAACATTTTTCTTCTGCGATAACGGAAAAGATAAAACGGCATTCCTCTTTTTTCAAGAATTTTTGCCCGTGTCTTTGTTTTTTTCAAAATAGGCTTTAACGATTTATAGCCGTCTACACTGATACAGAAACGGTAACCATCCGGGGTTGTTTCTAAATTCCATATTAGAATATTGCGCTTTCCGCACATATTTAAAAAACGTTCCGGTGCATAACCGGTTAAATGAACAAGTACATATCCCTGCAGATATTTTAAAACAGAAATGAAAAACATACCTATTCGTACTGTATTTGTTCGAAAAAGCCCGTGATTTTCATTTCCTCATTTGTATAATAATTAATAGATAAATTTCTTCCGGTAATCAGAATCCGACAGTTTTTTGCCTGGATTTTGATAAAGGAATCCTCATAAATAAGGATTCCTTTATAATTTTCTATTAACAATTCTCTTCTGCCGGATATTGTTACAATCGCTTCTCCCAGCAAAAAATCTTTTGGAAGCTCTAATTGTTCAATTACTTGTTCATGAATTTTAAAGGGATTTCGTTTACTCATAATTCACTATATGAAGTTTCCCTAAAAATTATACCTATTTGTGGTAAGGTTCATGGTTTATAATCCGGTAGGAACGATAAATCTGTTCTAACAGGATTACACGCATCAGCTGATGCGGAAATGTCATTTTAGAAAAAGATAATTTCATATCAGCCCGTTTTAATAAATCCTCTGACATTCCAAGTGAACCGCCAATCAAAAAAATAATATGACTGACACCTCCGGTTCCAAGCTTTTCTATCTTTTCGGAAAGCTCAACCGAATCCAGTTGTTTTCCGTCAATGGCCAAAGCACACACAAAGGCACCTTCTTTTAAGTACTTTTCCATGCGTTCCGCTTCTTTTTCCTTGATCTGCCGCTCGACCTGTTCGCTGGCATTATCCGGTGTCTTTTCATCCGGCACTTCTATAATTTCCAGCTTACAATAGCGGCTTAGACGTTTTTCATATTCAGCAATGGCATCTCTATAAAATTTTTCTTTGATTTTACCTACACATAAAATTGTAACTTTCACTCAATCCATTCCTCTAAAGGTGTTTCTACTGGTATTTCTACTGGTATTTCTGTTTCCTCTTCTGGCATTAAGACAATCTGATAATCCTGTTTTACTATGTCACTGTATATATTTTTTTCATTTCTGCATACAGCACGAATGGTATACAGACCAGAATTTTCTAATTCGATATCAATTCCGCTTATATAGCGTTTTCCATTTGTAATCGGGTCTGAGCCATCTGTGGTATAATAAATATCATATTTCTCGACAGAAACAATTGTAACATCTAACTCTGTATAAAATGTATCTCCTTCCGGATAAATCGTTGGAGCAGAAACAAGATAATCTGCAAACAGCTTCTGAATTTCTTTCTCATTCGTATATTCTGCCAGCCTTTGAATTTCTTTGTATTGTCCTTTTTCTTCATAAATATCAATTAAATAAGCATATGCTTCTGCCTCGTTCTTATCAAGACGCACTGCCTCTGTTAATAAAACAATTGCTGAATCATATTCTTCCAACATATGATAGATTTTGGCCATTTCCAATCTGCTTTCTACATCGTTTGGAACAATTGTCAAAGCTCTCGCATAATAATTAAGCGCGTTTTCATAATTATGATTCACCAATTCCCCCTCAGCCATTTTCATTTGATAATCATAGGAATTATTGTTTTTATAATCAACCATAAGTTTTACAATGATTCCTATGGTAAGTACAACTGCTGTAAGAAGGCCGCTGATAATAATCAGCGTTTTCCTTCTTTGTTTTTGCAGTTTTTGCTGTTCCTCAGCCGATAATACTTTTTTTTGCTTTTTTTCGAATGGCTGTATCTCTTCTCTTAAAAGCGAATGCAGGAAATCATCTTCTAACGAGGCATAGCTGTCTATCATCTGGGCTTCTTTTCCGCATACAGAACAATAAACGCTGCCATCCTTAATTTCAGCATCACAATTTGCACATTTCATAAGATTTTTATACCATTGCTTCTACGCAGTTATTCATTAACATTGCAATTGTCATAGGACCTACACCCCCGGGAACCGGAGTAATTGCAGATGCAATCGGTTCTACTTCATCAAACTTCACATCACCGCAAAGCTTATTCTGTTCATCGCGATGGATACCTACATCGATAACTACAGCTCCTTCTTTTACATATTCAGCTGTAATAAACTGTGGTTTTCCAATTGCAACAATTAAAATATCTGCCTTTTTACAAATATCTTTTAAATTTTGAGTCTTTGAATGCGCGATTGTAACAGTTGCATTTTCACGAAGCATTAAAAGTGCCATTGGCTTTCCTACGATATTGCTTCTTCCGATTACGACACAATTTTTGCCGGTGATTTCAATATTGCTGCGTTTTAATAATTGAATGATACCAGCCGGTGTACAGGATACAAATCCTTTCTGTCCGATCACAAGATTTCCAACATTTTCCGGATGGAAACCGTCTACGTCTTTCTTCGGAGAAATTTCCTGAATAATCTTGTCTTCATCAATCTGTTTTGGAAGAGGAAGCTGTACTAAAATGCCATGCACCTCATCGTCTTTATTTAAGCGGTCAACTAATGCTAATAATTCTTCTTCGGTTGTCTCTTCCGGAAGTTCAAAAGAAAGCGATTCAATTCCAATATAAGCACAGGCTTTCTTTTTATTATTCACATATACAGAAGAAGCCGGATCGTTTCCAACCTGAATGACTGCTAAAGCAGCTTTCTTTCCCTGTGCTTTTAAGCTTTCTACTTTTTCTTTTAATTCATCCTTTAATTCTTTGGAAATTTTTTTTCCATCGATGATATAAGCCATAATTTTAAACCTCTTACCCTCTCATTTTAAATCTTAGAACAATCCTGTGATAACACCATCATCATCCACATCAATGCCATATGCAGCAGGTGTTTTTCCAAGTCCTGGTAAAGTCATAATGCTTCCTGTCAGTGCTACTACAAATTCTGCTCCGGCAGATACATATACTTCACGTA
>CAYYZV010000015.1:10558-21945 GCA_964476275.1 uncultured Roseburia sp. | reverse complement strand
TAATGCCCTTATAGGGCGAAAAATCAAACCACCGGCTAAGCCGGTGGTACTGATTCTATATTTTTTAAAGGAGGCAGTATGGATACTATTTATATTGTAGAGGATGATATTAATATCAGAGAGATAGAATGCTATGCATTGAAAAATAGCGGTTATGAGGTAGAGGAATTTGAAAGAGGAGCAGAGTTTTTTAAACGTTTGGAACAGCAGATACCACAATTAATTATTTTGGATATTATGCTTCCGGATGAAGATGGGATGGGCATTTTATCTAAAATCCGCAGTGACAAGCGTACAGCCAGAGTACCGGTCATTATGGTAACAGCTAAGGCAACGGAAATGGATAAGGTGAAAGGCCTGGATAATGGAGCAGATGACTATTTAACGAAACCTTTTGGTGTAATGGAGTTAATTTCCCGCGTAAAAGCACTGTTGAGACGGACAAAGAATGTAGAAGCAGAGACACGAATAAAATATGGGGATATTCTGGTAGATGATGATAAACATGCCGTGAAGATCAACGGAAATCCTTGTGAATTGACTTATAAGGAATATGAGCTTTTAAAATATTTGATTAAAAATAAAGGAATTGTAGTATCCAGAGATAAACTGCTCAGCAAGGTATGGGGATTTGAATATGAGGGAGAGACCAGAACGGTGGATGCTCATGTAAAGACGTTAAGACAAAAACTGGGAGAAGCCGGAAGCTGTATTAAGACGGTGCGGAATGTAGGTTATATGGTGGAATAAATGAGAAAAAAAATAAATACAAAATTCTTGCTTATTTCTGCTGTGGCGGTTATGGTAACGGGAATCTGCGCCATGCTTATTTTTTATAATATCCTTAAGGAACAGATCTTTGATGACTTGTCAGCAAATGCAAGTGTTATTTCTATGATGAATCCGGAGCTTTTAAAAGAGGAGATTCCAGCTGATTTGAATAAAGACGGCCTTAGAATTACAATTATTAAAGAAGATGGAAGTGTTATTTACGATTCGTTAGGGGACGAAAACGTAATGGAAAACCATGGAAGCCGTGAAGAAATTTTGCAGGCTAAGACAAAGGGGGAAGGCAGGGCTATGCGGACCTCTGTTACGTCTAATCTACACACCTTTTATTATGCGATGCAGACGAAAAGCGGAACAATTCTGCGTATTGCGAAAGATAGCAGCAGTATTTATACATTAACCATACGAATGGTGGGAATGATTGTATTAATTTGTATAGGTGTTTTTGTAATATGTTTGTTTTTGGCACACCGGCTGGCCAAAAAACTGATTGCTCCGATTGAGAAAATGGCAGATAACATTGTTTTGATAGAAGAGGAAAGTGTTTATGAAGAAATGCGGCCTTTTGTATCGACAATTAAGGCACAGCATATGGATATTTTACAGCATGCTAAAATACGTCAGGAATTTACGGCTAATGTTTCTCATGAGCTGAAGACACCGCTGACGGCTATTTCCGGTTACGCGGAACTGATTGCAAATGGTATGACAAGCGGTGAAGATACGGTTCATTTTGCCGGTGAAATTCACCGGAGCGCAGAACGGCTGCAGCATCTGATAAACGATATTATTAAATTGTCAGAATTAGATGATATGGATTTGCAGTTAGAGTTTGAAGAAATTGATTTGCAGGAAACAGCAAAATCCTGTGCAGTAAATATGCAGATATATGCCCAAAAGCAGGACATTAGTATAAAAACAACCGGAGAAGCTGCTATAATAACCGGAAACAGGCTGCTGATAGAAGAGTTGTTATATAATTTATGCAGTAATGCGATACGTTATAATAAACGCGGCGGAAGCGTAATAATTACAACCGGTATGGAAAATGGTCATGCGATGCTTCTGGTAAAGGATACGGGGATTGGAATACCGCAGGATTCCCAGGAGAGAGTATTTGAACGCTTTTATCGGGTAGACAAGAGCCGCTCAAAGTCCACAGGAGGAACAGGTTTGGGTCTTGCTATCGTAAAGCATATTGTAGCCCAGCATGAGGCACAGATTTATCTGACCAGTGAAGAGGGAGTGGGTACAGAAATCAAAGTGATATTCTGATTTATTAAAAAAATATAAAAAATGATTTCCACAAAAATGCGAATCATGATATAATAATTTGATGTTAGAAAATTCATAGCATGAGGAGAGCAGACATGGAAGGCCAGAATAGTTTCCAGACAACACAAGCTTTGAGGAATCTTTTAAATGAGTATTCTATGCGGTCAACATCGCGTTATATGCTGCCGGAATCCATTTATGGAAAGGTTCGCTTAGAGCCTTTTGTACAGATGGAGTACGGATATGCAAGAGTAGAATTTAAAATTGGGATAGATACCATGTATGTACTGAAAAATATTTCTACATTTTTGGAGTCCATTCATAAATGTGAAAGAGTACATTATGGAAAAAAATTAGAGTTTTATCATCATATGGATGCCTTTGATGAGGGCGCAAAACGTTGGATTGCATTTATGCAGGAAATGAATGAGGATAAAAAGCGGCAGAGCCAGTATCATGCCTATTACGCTTATACAGCTGGCTATGAGAGAACAATGGACTTAGATGCCACCGGATTGGACCGCTTTTTTGAGGCGGTGGCAGAAGAACCATTTGATTTAGTAACAGGTTATGAACCACAGGAAGAGTATCGTGTAGTCGAAGAAATTCGTAAGCCGAATCTTTATTTAAGAGGCGGCAGTACGGGAGCTTTTATGTGGATGGAGCATTTCCCGATTATTAATGGAAAACAATATTATTATACTTATGAAGATGGCAGGATCATTCGTCTGGCACCTGAATTAAAGGCAGATGCAGCAGATTTCTTTGATTTTATGCATCGTCAGAAAGGTGGGGAATGTTATATTGCAGGGACAGATTTGGCTTCGTTCTGTAGAGATACTCTGCCGGTTCTAAAGGGATGTTTTCATATTGTGGCAGAGAATTTTGAAGCAGAGCGTTATATGCCGCCAAGACCAAAATTTGCTTTGTATTTGGACAAGCCGGATTTTGCCACAGTTGGCGCGAAGCTGGTCGCAGTTTACGGTAAAACAAAATATAATGTATTAGAAAAGATTAAGCCGGGCGAGGTGCGTGATATTTCGGAAGAAACACGTATAAAGAGCCTTGTAGAGCCATATTTCAATGGAAATGACATACGAAAAACACTGTTTGTGCTGTCAAAAGACGAGGATATGCTGTATCAGCTGATAGCAGGAGGTTTACAGCGTTTAAGTGAGCACATGGCCATTTATACCTCAGAAAATTTCCGTAATCTAAAAGTAGTTTCTGCTCCAAGTGTGACAGTAGCGGTTACCTTAAGGAATGATTTATTAGAGCTTAATTTACAGACAGATGAATTATCCTCTGAAGAATTGGCGCATATTCTTACAAAATATGACCGCCGCAAAAAATATATCCGTTTAAAAAATGGAGACTTCTTAACACTGAATAAAGATGGTATTCAGGAATTGGCAGAGCTGGTTCAGGATTTACAGCTGACGGAGAGTAATTTAAAATCCGGAAGAGCGGCTGTTCCAAAGTATCGGGCAATGTATTTGGATGCAGTGCTGAAAAATGGCGGACAGCTTACCGTAGAGAAGGATAAGAGCTTTAAGGGCTTAGTACGTAACATGAAGACGATTGAGGACAGTGATTATGAAGCACCATTGTCTTTAAAACCGGTTATGAGAGGCTATCAGAAGGAAGGTTTCTTATGGCTTAAAACGCTGCGAGAAAACGGATTTGGCGGAATCCTTGCGGACGATATGGGTCTTGGAAAGACGTTACAGGTTATCAGTCTTTTGCTAATGGAACAGCATGAGTGGAAGAGTGGTGAAAAGGAATGCCGCCGTTCTCTGATTGTATGTCCGGCATCGCTGGTATACAATTGGAAAAGGGAATTAGAACGTTTTGCACCAGAGCTTGATGGAGTAATTATTGCAGGAAATATTGCAGAGCGTGAGGCACAGATTCGTTCTACGAGGCCGGGACAGATTTTAGTAACATCCTACGATTTGTTAAAGAGGGATGTGGAAATATATAAAGACATTGTTTTTGCGATCCAGGTAATTGATGAGGCGCAGTATATAAAGAATGCGGGAACGCAGGCTGCAAAAGGTGTGAAGCAGATTACAGCTACCTTTAAGCTGGCACTGACAGGTACGCCGATTGAAAACCGCTTAAGTGAGCTTTGGAGTATTTTTGATTATCTGATGCCGGGATTTTTATATTCCTATAAGAAATTCAGAGAAGAAATCGAAACTCCAATTGTTACAAATCACGAAGAAGAGAAAATGGACCGCTTAAAAAAGATGATTCGTCCATTTATCCTTCGCCGTTTAAAGACGGATGTATTAAAAGATTTACCGGAGAAATTGGAAGAAAACTGGTTTGCGAAGATTGAAGGAGAGCAGAAGGCGCTTTACGAAGCGCATGTAGAGCAGCTTAGACAGGCACTCAATAAGACAACGGAAAAAGAATTTAATTCAAATAAGATGCAGTTCTTGGCAGAGCTTATGAAACTTCGTCAGATTTGCTGTGATCCGGCACTACTTTATGAGAATTATAAAGCTGAGTCTGCTAAGACGGAAATGTGTCTGGACATGATTTCAAATGCCATTGAAGGAGGCCACAAGGTACTTTTATTCTCCCAGTTTACAACCATGCTGGATCGCCTTGCATTGCGCTTAGATAAGGCAGGTATCCGTTATTATATGCTTACCGGTTCTGTAAATAAAGAGAAGCGTATGGAAATGGTAGAGAATTTCCAGACAGATGATGTACCGGTATTCTGTATTTCTTTAAAGGCCGGTGGAACCGGATTGAACCTGACGGCGGCAGATATTGTAATTCATTATGACCCATGGTGGAACGTGGCTGTGCAGAATCAGGCGACTGACCGTGCTCATCGAATCGGACAGACCAATGTAGTAACGGTTTATAAGCTGGTGACACAGGGAACAATTGAAGAAAAAATCATAGATATCCAGGAACGTAAACGCAGACTGGCAGAACAGGTACTGGAAGGGGAAGGAATGGATGCGATTACTTTTACAAAAGAAGAAATTTTGGAATTGTTAAGTGGAAATTCTTGACAAATCCTGTTAATTACTATATTCTATCTAAGAATGAAAAAGAATAATGACTCCATGAGGGAGTAGTTTGCGTGAAAACGTGATTTGTCAACAACCTCGATTTGCAATATTGATAAATCTGGCAAATCTTAAAGAATGAGACTCATGTGTACAAAATAGTTTTTTCTATTTAGAAATAATTGTTTTGTATACAGCGGGTCTCATTTTTCGTGATTCAGATAAAAGTTTTTTGAAAGGAAATGGTGAAATTTATGATGGAAATGTTATGGGCAGCAGTAGTGCTGGTCGCAGGTTTCGTGCTTTTGATTAAAGGTGCAGACTTTTTCGTTGAAGGCAGTTCTTCTGTAGCAAAGAGACTTCGTGTACCTTCAATTATTATTGGTTTAACAATTGTAGCAATGGGAACAAGTCTTCCGGAATGTGCAGTTAGTTTAACAGCTTCTATGAGTGGACAGAATGCACTGGCGGTAAGTAATGTAGTAGGTTCTAATATTTTTAATTTGATGGTAGTAAGTGGATTTTGTGCAGTATTCTGTTCTCTGCCAATTGAGAAAGATACGCTAAAGAAAGAATTTCCGTTTTCAATCATTTGTGCAGTATTATTACTGGTATTAGGCTATCTTGGAATGTTGGTTGGACGTTTAGATGGTGGTATTTTATTAGTACTTTTTGTAGTTTATCTTATTTTCATGGTTCGCAGTGCTTTAAAGGCAAGAGCAGCAGGTTCGCAGTCAGAAAAAGAGGAATATGAGATTATCCCTGTTTGGAAGAGTATCGTATATATTGTTGGCGGTATGATTGCGATTAAGTTTGGTGGTGACTTTGTAGTAGATGGTGCTGTTGTTATTGCAACAGGATTTGGTTTAAGTGAAAACTTAATTGGTCTTACAATTGTAGCTTGTGGTACAAGTCTTCCAGAGTTAGTAACTTCTGTTGTTGCGGCAAGAAAGAACGAAGTAGATATGGCATTAGGTAATGTAATCGGTTCAAATATCTTTAATATTTTATTTGTACTCGGTATTGCAGGTTCAATCAGCCCGATTGCATTTATTATGGAAAACGTAATTGACCTCCTGTTACTTACATTAATGAGCGCATTTGTTTGGATACTGGGCTGGACAAAACAGAGAATTGACCGTAGAGAAGGTATTATCATGCTGGTCATTTATGTGGTATATTTAGTATATATTTGTATAAGATAACATTTATATAAAAAAATAGAGCAAGCGTATTGAAATTTTTATTTTTAGTTTGAAAGTAAAAATTTTAATACGCTTGTTTTGTTTTTGAGTACACAATTTTTTCACAAATTTATCATTTTTTAAACACATTTTTCCTTGATAATATATGCAGAAAAACTGAGGCAGTTATTTAGTGTGTAAAAAGGAAAGGGTTGAAGATGAAAGACAAGATTCTGAACAAGAAAGGTATATCGGCGATGGCTTGTATCCTTCTAGTTGTGTTTTTGGGAATGAATGCCAGTTTGTCAGAAGAAAGGACAGAGGCAAAAGAGACAGCTTCAGGCAGTGAAGAGAGAACGAATGAAGAGAAAGGGAGAGAAACGCAAAAGGAAGCTGAAAATTCCTTTATAGAAGAAGGGACTACGTCTATGGGCACTATTTCTCAAATGCCGGAGTTTGCATTAAATCGGGTTTTAATGTATGTGGAAGAGGTATATGCAGAAGCAGGAACTACAGTTAAAGAGGGAGATGGTTTATTTAAAATAGCAGAGGAATGTATAGAGGAAGCAAAGAGTTATTATGATAAGGCGATTCGTCAGGCAGAGGATAGTCTGACAGAAGCAAAATTGGCATATGAAAACGGAGAATTGGAAGCGTCCTATTTAAAATTAGATACAGAGACAAAGGCAGCGAATGCGTCCGCAGAGCTTGAGACGGCTTTGGCAGAATTGGATTCTGAGATACAGGAAAAGTATGAAACGTGGCAGGAGACAGTGAGTAAGATAGCAGCTTATAATGATAATTTATATAATAACATTTATTATATAAATTCAGGTATTTTAGAAAAAGATGCTGCAGTTATATCGGCACAGACAGCTTATGATACTGCCTTGGCAGCATATCAGGCAGCCGGAACTACATACGAAGCAGAAAAAGCTTCTTTTGATGCAGCAGTTACAGAATTGGAAGCGGTGGTGGCAGGTACTTCTTTAAGTGGTATGACAATAGAAGATGCCGCCAGGTTAGTAGTAGAAGGACATCAAAGGCTTATAACTGTGGAACCATTATATGAAGAGACAGAGCGTACAAATCGAGAGTTGGAGCAGGCAAAGCAGGCATTAGCACAGGCGCAGTCAGATTATGAAAAAAGTACTGCAGAAGCAGAAAAGGCACTGGAACAATTAGAAGGAAGCGTTGATGCCTTGGAGCAGAATTATGAAAAAGCCAGTTTAGGGGCAGAAACAAAAAAATTGGAATTGCAGAAGGAATATGAGACGGCAGTTTTGGAAGGGGAATATGCCCAAACTACATATAACGAAACAGTAGAAAAGTTAAAAGCAGCAGAGGACAGTGCAGAAGAAACACTGGAAGAGTTAAAAGAGGAACAGGCAGCGCTGCTGGCATTGGAAAATGGTGTGGTTTGTGCAAATCAGTCTGGAACACTGGCATCAGTAACTTATGATGTGGAAGATGTGCTTTTTTCAGGAACAGAGCTGGTATCTTACTATAATACATCTGAACTGACGATTTCAGTAGAAATAGAACAGGAAAATATTGCAAAGGTTGCAGTGGGAGATAAGGTTAGTGTATCTGTATCCGGAAATCGAAGAGGAAATATTACAGGAAAAGTTGTTTCTGTTGCATCTTCTGCTACAACGGGAAGAAGCGTGTCAGATGTTACCTATGCGGTAGTTGTTTCTATTGAAAATGAAAATAATATGCTGTCAGCCGGTACATCGGCAACAGTAACATTTGCTTATGGAGAATAAAAAATGAAGTTAAAAAAGAAAAAAATAATATTGTTAGGAGTATGTGCAGTAGTAATTACAGCAGGTGCCGGAATTGTTTTTTATTCAAATGCCGGATCAGAGAAGGAAGAACTTGTATACAAGGAAACTACTGTACAAAGAGGGAATCTTACATTTGGAGTAACAGAAAGTGGCTCAGTGTCGATTGGGTCACTAACACAGGAATTTGAGTTAGGAGAAAGCTCCTCACAGTCTTATTCTTCAATGGGTGGTATGACAGGGGGCTCATCGGGCAGTTCTGTAAGTGTCAGTCTTGAGGTAGAAGAGGTTTATGCAGCAGCAGGGCAGAATGTAGAAAAAGGCGATGCATTGTTTAAGATTTCAGAAGAAAGCATTGAAGATTATAGAGGCAGCTTAAAGGATGCTGTTTCCGATGCTTCAGCAAGCTTAAGTGAAGCGAAGCTTGCTGCGGAAAAGCAGCAGCTGTCAGCAAACTATGGGTATTCTTCCAGTATAGCAAAGGGAAATGTGGCAGAAGCAAATTATAATGCAACACTTGCACAGTTAGAAGCCGAGGTTAGCAGTGCACAGGAGGATGTCGATTATTACACGGCTTTGGCGGATTATTATTGGACGTTGTTAAATGATGGAGATGAATCTTATTCAGAAAAGCATAGTCAGGCAGAACAGAAGAAGCAGGAAGCTAAGGCTAAACTGGTCGTAGCGCAGAATAATTATACGACGAAATCAATTGAGGCGAAAAAAGAATATGAAGAAACGATGTTGAATTATAATAATGCTTCCAGTCAGTATTCGATTGATGTAAATGGGATTGACAGTGATGTGGAAAGTGCTTCAGATACACTTGCAGAGGCAAAGGAAGCTTTAACGGAGTTTGAGGAATTTATCGGAGATGGAATTATATATGCAGAATATGCCGGAAAATTGATGTCGGTAGGATATGCAGCAGGTGATGTGTTGTCATCTGATACAGCAATTGCAACTTATTCAGATGCAGATGCAGTTACAATGACAGTGGCAGTTTCTCAGGAGGATATTTCAGCAATTGCAGTTGGAGATACTGTTTTAATCGAATTGACCGCTTATGAAGGAGAGGAGTTTTCAGGAATTGTTTCAGGCATGGATACTTCGACATCCAGTGGTTCTTCTACCGTTTCTTACAATGTGACAGTTATATTTACAGGAGATACATCCAAAGTTTATACAGATATGACAGGGAATGTGACATTTATTCAAAAGCAGGTGTTGGATGTAATATATGTTTCAAATAAAGCGATTATTAATGAGGGTACCACATCTTATGTAAAGATAAAAAAAGAAGATGGCAGTTTTGAGAAAGTAGAAGTTGAGACTGGTTTCTCAGATGGTGTAAATGTTGAAATTGTTTCGGGATTAAACGAGGGTGATATTGCAATTATTGAAAGCCGGGTGGTGAGCGAATCATGAGAGGAAAAGAGTTGTTAAGGCTGGTCTGGCTGAATATTACCCAAAATAAGTTTAAAGTAATTATGACATCGATTGGTATTATTGTGGGTGCGGCAACGATTGTAATGGTAATAGCAATTGGAAAAGGCGGTCAGGCAGATGTAGCAGATCAGTTTAAAAATTTGAATGCAGGAGCAATCGATATTTCCTATGACGGAGGAACAGATAATAGGGGAAACCGTTCAGGTGATAACAGTGTTTTGGCAGGAGCTGGGATGACAGGTGGAAATATGGGCGGTTTTTCCGGCGGTGGAATGGGTGGAAATCGAGGAAATTCTGCAGGTTCCGGTGGTTTTAATGCGGGCAGTACCCAAGGCGGCGGAGCAGGAAATATGTCGGGTGGTGGAATGCCTGATATGGGAAATATGCCAAGTGGTGAAATGCCGAATATGGGAAATATGCCGGATATGAGTGAAATGTTTGGAAATATGGGCGGTTTCGGCGGTGGAATGGAATCATTCCTTGGAAATGGGACGTCCATGGAAGAACGCATGAATCAGGAAAATATTATACTTAGTACTGAGGATTTAGAAGATTTACTTCTTTTTGCAGGAGGTATTACAGAAGGGACAATTTCTTATACGACAAAGGGGACAGTAGACGGCGGTGAATTAGAAGAAGCATCTTCGTATACTCTTGCTGGTGTAAAGGAGAATTATGCCTCTATTAGTAATCTGGTTTTGTCAGTAGGAGAGTTTATCACAGAAAGCAACGACGAAAATAAAGAAAAGATATGTGTTTTAGGGGCATCTGTGGCAGAAGAAATATTTGGAAGTGCCATTGAAGCTTATGGAAGTATTATTTATATAGATGACAGGCAGTATGTGGTAAATGGAGTATTACAAACGATGGGAACCGTTGCTTCCGGTATTAGTCCGGATGAAGCAGTCTTTATTCCATACGAGACAGGTATAAAATATATTGTTGGAACAGAAGTGAGTCCTACAATTACAGTAATTGCAGATGATGTAAATAATATTGAAGGTGTTATTCAAAATGTGACAAATGTTTTGGCAGAATCTTATTCAAATGCAGAATTTACATATGAAGATGCAGGAAGTAAAATGGAAGCGGCATCGGCTTCAAACGAAATATTGACGCTTTTATTGATTGCAATGGCAGTTATCGTATTTATTGTGGGCGGTATTGGTATTATGAATGTATTATTTGTTTCTGTAAAAGAGAGAACAAATGAAATAGGAATTTTAAAAGCAATTGGCTGTTCACAGAAAAATATTTTGTTTGAGTTTTTATTGGAGGCTGCAGCGATTAGCCTGATAGGCGGAATTTTGGGTGTAGGTGTAAGCTTTCTTATTGCGCCGATTGCAGAGTACCTGGGCGTGAGAGTAGAAATGACGGCATCTGCAATGGTAATGGCATTGTTTTTTTCAATTGGTACCGGAACCATTTTTGGATTTTATCCTGCATATAAAGCATCGAAGTTAGTGCCGGTAGAAGCATTGGGTGCAGAATAGAAAGGATAAAGGGATGAAAAAGAAAAAAATAGCAGGAATTGTGCTGGGGATATTATTGGCTGCCGGTTTATGCTGGGGTATAATTTTTATTATGCAGGGTTCAGAAGAAGTATCTTTAAAGGAAAACCAAAAATATATTTACGGATATGTTACTTCCATACAGGGAAATGAAATGACCTACATGGAAATAGAGGAAACCGTGATAGAGACGATGATGGAAACTGAGAAGGAATCGACAGAAAAGGAATCGGCTGAGAAAGAATCGATAGAGAAGGAAGATCGTGTATCGGAGACAGAGGAGGCTTCAAATGGTGGCCGCGGTACTATGGGAAGTATGCCAAGTGGCGGTGAACGGTCGGATATGCGAAGCATGCCAAG
>CAYYZV010000015.1:0-10458 GCA_964476275.1 uncultured Roseburia sp. | reverse complement strand
GAAATGCCAAATTCGGGTGAGATGTCGGATAGAGGAAATGTACAGCGTGAAGGCTTAGAAATGGAAATAACATCGGCGGTTACGGTGTATATTCCAGTTGGCATAACGGTACATACAGCGGCGGATGTAGCTACTACATTTTCTCGTTTAGCCAGTGGTGATTTAATAAAGATGTTGGTAGAAACCAGTGAAGAAGGTAAAGATATCATAGAAGAAATCTGGATGCTGCAATAGGAAAGGCGGAAAAATGGAATCTATTATTTCAATGCAAAATATAAATAAATCTTATCATACAGGTATAAATCCGCTTCGTGTATTGAAGAATGTTTCGCTTACAGTGCAGCGAGGGGAATATCTTGCGATTTTGGGCCCGTCCGGTTCGGGAAAAAGTACATTAATGAACATTATAGGCTGTATGGATGTGGCGGATGAAGGTACATATTTTTTAGATGGTATACAGGTGGAAAAGGCAGATGAGAAGGAATTGACAATGATCCGAAACCAAAAGATTGGATTTATATTTCAAAAATATCATTTAATACCCACTTATAATGTATTGCAAAATATTGTCATGCCCTTATTGATGCGGGGAATGACTTTAGAAGAGGCAACAGCTGCCAGCAGGGATATTATACAGATGCTAGGATTAACGGAACGTATTCATCATAAGCCAAATGAGCTTTCCGGCGGACAGCAGCAGCGTGTAGCAATCGCCAGAGCCTTAGTGGGACAGCCGGCATTGCTTTTGGCAGATGAACCAACAGGTGCATTAGACCAAAACAGCGGTGCAGAAGTATTAAAGCTTTTTAAAAAACTGCACGATATGGGAAATACCATTGTAATGATTACGCATGATTTGAGTGTAGCAAAGCATGCAGAGCGTGTGGTGCAGATTATTGATGGTGAAATCTTTGAAAGTCACGAAATTGTATAGAATCAAAATCTCCAGTCAAAAAAAATGGGCTGGAGATTTTTGTGTCTTTTCTAAGCGGACAAAAAATGGTACAATAGAAAATGAGAAAGTGTAAGGAGACAATTTCATATGAAATTAATGATAGCATCAGATATACATGGCTCGGCTTTTTATTGCAGAGAATTATTGGAAGCATTTGAAAGAGAAGAAGCGGATAAACTATTGTTATTGGGCGATATTTTATATCATGGTCCAAGAAATGATTTGCCAAAAGAATATGCACCAAAGGAAGTAATAGCCATGTTAAATGGAATAAAAGAAAAGCTTTTGTGTGTACGGGGCAATTGTGATACGGAAGTAGATCAAATGGTACTTGAATTTCCGATTTTAGCGGATTATTGTATTTTATATATAGGAAAACGCATGATTTATGCGACACATGGACATGTTTATAATATGGCATCTATGCCGCCGATGCAGCCGGGAGATATTTTGCTGCATGGTCATACGCATGTTCCGGCATGGACAGAGTTTGGAGAGAATCATTTGTATCTGAATCCGGGGTCTGTGTCGATTCCAAAAGAAGGAAGTGCGCATAGTTATATGATACTCGAAGATGATACAGCGGTATGGAAGAATTTAGCAGGTGAGGTTTATCATTCATGGAAATCAAAAGATTAAGGGACAATCAGATTCGATGTGCCCTTACGGAAGAAGAAATCATAGAAATGGGATTTAATATTGATGATATTATTGGGAATGGCGAAGTTACCCAAAAGTTTATGAGGGTGGTATTAGAAAAGGTAGAAGAACAGGAGTCTATTGATGTTGGACTTATTTCGCCTATGGTACGGGCAGAATTGATGCCGGATCATAGTATGGCAATTACCTTTGGCGGTATTTCTCCTGAAGATAAAAAGGGAATGCTGAATCGAATTATGGAGATGATGGATCAGCTTTCCGGCAGACAAGAAGATGAAGAGGATGAGTCGAAATGGGAATTAGAAGAGGAATCTGTGCAGGAAGACACAAAACTGGCACTGGAGTTTTTATCTATAGAAGAGGCTGTACGGGTAAGTAAGATATTTTTAGGGAAAGAAAAGGTGCCGTCCGGTTCATTTTATAAAATGAAGGATAAATATTATCTTATTATGGAGTTTGAAGGTTTTTCCAAAGCGGAAATGAAGCCATTGGCATTTACTGTAGTGGAGTATGGCAATCGCAGAATTGCGGAAACTGCAGGAATAGCATTTGTAAAGGAGCATGGAAAATGTATTTTGAAAAAGGATGCAGTTCTTGATTTAATGCAGTTATAAAATTGGTTAGGGGAACAAATAAAGATGAGTATAGGAGTTGTTTTCGGGCAGATGCTGGTACTGCTGGCGATGATGGCAGTCGGATTTTTTGCTTATAAAAAAAGCTGGGTGACAGATGAGACGGCAGGACATTTTTCGAAATTAGTAGTAAATGTGTTTAATCCTATTCTGGTAGTAAATGGTGTATTAGGACAAAGCAGTGCTGACGCAGGAAATGGTGTGGCATGGAATCTTGTATTTATTGCAGCATATTTCGTAATTTTAGTGGTTTTTGGTTATTGTATGCCTGCAATTGTCCGTCCGGCGCAGAAATATAAGAGTATTTATCGGCTTATGACGATTTTTTCAAATGTTGGATTTATGGGAATTCCTGTTATTAAAAGTATTTTTGGAGACGGAGCCATGATATATGTAGCTTTTTATATTTTGGGTTACAATATTATGCTATACACCTGTGGTATGCACTTGTCAAGGAAAGCAGGGGAAGAAAACCAGTCCAGACAAGAGTCTTATTTGGAAACACTAGCAGCTTATCGCGAAGGAAAATGCAATATGACAGAGGAACAGGTAGTCAGAAGTGTTTTAAGCCAGAAAGAACCAAGTACAAAAACGTCCTTTTTAAAACGATTGATTAATCCGGGCGTTGTAGCAGCTTTGCTTGCAGTAGTGATTTTTGTTTCCGGAATACAGGTGCCGGGGCCGATTGTTACTTTCTGTGACTATATGGGAAATACAACGATTCCTCTTTCCATGATTATGATTGGTATTTCAATTGCACAGGCAGATCCAAAAGAAGTATTTGCTGATTTGCGAATGTATATCTTTATTCTGCTTCGTATGATTTTACTGCCAATTGCTATGATTTTTGCTTTAAACGGATTTGTAGCAGCAAATGGCATTGATCCGATGGTATTTGGTGTGTTTATTATAGAACTTGGCATGCCGGTAGGAAGTATTATTGTAATGCTGACCAGAGAAAATGGCGGTGATGCAGCATATTGCACTAGAGGAGTGGTTTTAAGTACACTGGCATCTATTATTACGATACCGGTTATCTGTGCATTTTTATAGGAATGAAAAATGGTTTATTTAGGTATTATCGCAGGAATTTTTGTATTAGATTTTTATATTAAAAAATACATTGATGAGAAATATAAGATAAGAAAACGCCATGCGTTGTTTGGAAATTTGATTTATATCCAGAAATATTATAATAAAGGTGCTGCTGTAAATTTGCTGGAGGCGCATCCAAAGCTGTTAAAAGGAATACACACTTTGTTAATAGTGGTTGTCAGCGTTTGGTTTTATTTTTCAATGAAAAAGCCGGATGGTGTTTTGGAAAAAATGGGTACAGCTTTTTTAATCGGCGGCGGACTTAATAATTTGTATGACCGCTATACGAAAGGTCATGTGGTGGATTATATTAAGTTTGAATTTGGACCTGCGTGGTTTCGGAGACTTATTTTTAACGTTTCAGATTTTTTTGTATTTATCGGGGGCATATTAGCGGTACTTGGACAGGAATGAGTTAGAGACATAAATAAGAAGAATGGAAGGAAAAATTGCATGACAAAAGAACAGTACATAAAAATTACAGAACCAATGCGTGAGGATCCTATAAAGACAAAGAAAATTATAAATTTAAATCAGATACTGACAGGGGTAGTTTTTATGGCATATCCCCTGTATATGGCAGTACTCTATGGTGAGAAGGATCCAAAGCTTATGAAAGTGGTTCTTGTTCCCGCAATTTCCTTTATTTTGGTTTCTATTTTTAGAAAAGTGGTGAATGCACCAAGACCATATGAAAAATTTGATATTCCTCCGGTAATCGAAAAAGATACCAAAGGGAAATCATTTCCAAGCAGACATGTATTTTCTATTTTTATTATTGCAGTGACTATATTTTATTCTCATCCGGGACCGGGAATTATTATTGCGCTGATGGGAGTTGTAATGTCATTTATACGAGTATATGGCGGTGTTCACGAACCCCGCGATGTGGTTGCAGGTGCAGTAATCGGTCTTTTGTGCGGCTTTGTTGGATTTTATATTTTGTAGAGGAAAATACCATGAAAACAGTTATTGATGTGACAGTCAATGAAACTGTAGTCATGGTATTTTTTAATATATGGTATTTTTTAATATATAAAAAAATAATAAAAAAATTGACATCTGGGCACGATAGTAGTACTATAACCATAACAAGTGGTTTTCAAAACTATATCACACGAAAAAGAAAACCACATGACATTGTTGTGAAATGATTTAGGTAAAATAGTAGTTACTGGTCACGTGTGAGCAGTAACAAGTAGTAGGAAGGAAGTGTTCAGATGCAAATTACAATACGTGAACCGGGAAGTGCGATAACTCACTTTATAGGAATGATGATGGCTGTTTTAGCGGCATTGCCGCTTTTGGCAAAAGCCGGGATGACAGGAAATATGATGGCAGTCATAGCCATGATGATTTTTGCAGGAAGTATGGTAAGCTTGTATGGAGCAAGTACACTGTATCATGCGGTGAATGTCAGTGGAAAAGTATTAAAGGTTTTTAAGAAAATAGACCACATGATGATTTTTGTATTAATTGCGGGTTCTTATACTCCGGTATGTATGTTAATTTTGGAACAGGAATTAGGATATCCGCTGTTAATGACAGTATGGGGAATTGCAATATTCGGAATTGTGATTAAATTCTTTTGGGTAACTTGTCCGAAGTGGTTTTCATCCATGCTTTATATTGCGATGGGCTGGGTATGTATCTTTGTATTTGGCGAGTTATTAGAAACCTTGCCAAGGCCGGCATTTTTATGGCTTTTGGCAGGCGGTTTGATTTATACAGCAGGCGGTATTATTTATGCATTAAAGTGCCCTGTATTTAATTCCAAGCACAAATGGTTTGGCAGTCATGAAATCTTTCATATCTTTGTAATGGCAGGAAGTATTTGTCATTTTATCTTTATGTATCATTATGTATTATAAAAGCACTATGTGCAAGATTGCACTGCGGCGGGATGATAAATCAACCCGCCGCAGGCGGCAATTTTCAATCACCGCCTATATATACGTTTATCGACTCATTTCAAGTAATTTCTGGCGCATTTCTGCTTCAATTTTCAGTAATTCAGATTCAGCTGCAGCTCGTTTCTGGCGGCCGTCTTCCTGAATTTTCATTACTTCATCTAAAGTAGAGATGAGTGTCTGATTCGTTGCCTGAAGCGTTTCGATGTCTACAATGCCGCGTTCAGATTCTCTTGCAGTTTCGATGGTAGCCATTTTAAGCTGTTCTGCATTTTTACGAAGAAGGGCATTTGTCATATCGCTTACTTCGCGCTGTGCAACAGCCGCTTCTGTAGCATGATTTATTCCAATGGCAATGACCATCTGGCTCTTCCATAAAGGAATGGTATTTACTAATGTGGACTGAATTTTATCAGACATTACAGTATCATTATTCTGAATCAGACGAATCTGTGGTGCCATCTGCAGGGATACGGTACGGGATAATTCCAAATCATAGATTTTCTTTTCAAAGCGGTTGCACATTTCTGAAAAATCTTTTGCTTTTTGAGTATCTTCCGGAAGACCGCTCTGTTCTGCTTTTGCAAGCAAAGCCGGCAGTTCAACGTTTTTCGCCTGTTCTAATTTTTGTTTTCCGGCAAGGATGTACATAGAAAGCTCTTTGAAGTAATTCAGGTTTAGTTCGTACATTTTATCCAGCATGGCAACATCTTTTAATAAGGTAATCTGGTGAGCTTCCATTGCTTCGCAGATTTTATTAATGTTGGCTTCAGCTTTGTCATATTTTGCTTTCATATTTGCCAGTTTATTTGTATTCTTTTTGAAAATACTTAAAAAACCTTTCTCTTCTTCTTCATCGAAATTCTTAAGTTCTGCTACAACATCTGTCAGTAAATCACCGATTTCCCCCATGTCTTTGGTACGGACATTGTTTAAAGCGGTTTCTGAGAAATCTGCAATTTTTTTCTGGCTGCCTGCACCATACTGCATTACCATTTGGGTGTTTGTCAGGTCAATTTGGGCAGCAAAATCATCTACCATTTTTTGTTCTTCCGGTGAAAGAACAACTTCTAATTTTTCCGGTTCCGGTTTTGAAGCTTCCTTTACTGGGGCTGGCTCATTTTTTTCTTCCGGAAAGGGATTAAAGGTTAAAGTTGGTGTTTCTTTTAACATTTCATCTAAATCTTTGGTCATTTCGTCCTCTCATTCTGCTGCTTTAGCAGCGTTTTTTAAAATCGTTTTTGGTTAATCCTTCTTTTGCTAACATTGTCTGAAGTACCTGTGCATCTGTGGTAGCATCAAATACAGCAGACTGAAATAGTTTATTTAAAAGTTCTGTAAAGGCTTCATTGATGGTGTCTACGGTTTTTTCGATTTCAGCTTTTGCTTTTATTACTTCTGTTCCCGGAGAGCTGATACTGTCAAAATCGGCATAAGACTGCAGCAGTTTAATTGTAGTAGGCAGATAATAATTCATTAATTTATGCATCTGCGGCATTTGGGCAGGATCTTCTTCTAAGCGTTCAAAAATTTCTTTTAAAAGATTTTCCATGCGGTACATTTTCTGGGAAATGACCTCGCCTGGGATTAAATCATTTAATTCACGAAGCTTAAGGATATAGTCCTGACCTTCTGAAATCATGGCTTGTAATTCCGGATTTGCAGCAGCGTTTTGTGCTTTATCTTTTTTCTGTTTTTCTGCGGCTTTTGTTTCCTGTTCATAAACGCTGCGTTCTTTTTCTACTTGCAGGTATTCCCGATAAGTAGCATCGTCTAACATCAGACAGGTCTCTTTCGAATCCAAATGGCCCTCTGGAAAGAAGCCAAGTTCAAGCATTTTCTTTACATCTTTTAACACATATTTTGAACTTTTTCCGATGCTTTGTGCCAAATCTGAAATGTTTACATACATTTTCCCGGCACAAAGAGCGATATAACGTTTCATGCGTTTTAGACGGTCTTTTTCCTTTAGACCTTTACGAATCATAAAAATGGAGCCGCCCCAAAGCAGAAGCAGTATACACAAAAATGGAGTTGGCCAGATAAAACCAATTAAAGCACAAATCAGCGCAGCCAGTAAAACGGCAGAGGTAATGCCTGTTCCGATTCCGCCGAAAACTGTATACAACACACTGGAAACTTGTCCTACATTCTTTGTGGAAGGAAGATTCGTTTTTGCAGGAGTAATTGTAGTTTTTGCAGATCGATTAATGGTCTGATAAGAGCTGCTATTTAGCTTTTCATTTCTTTTTTTCTGTTTTGACTCGTATTCTTTGCTGTTTTGGTAAGCTTTAGAGGTATAGGAAATGGTATCACCGGCATTTTTTACGGCAAAGTTTGCCTGCTCACCTGCCTGTGAAATCACATCCGATACGGTGTCGTTGATTAATATATTTAATTCGCGGAAGTCGCCGCTTGAAAGACCATCTGAAACGGCTTTTTTAAATTGATCTCCCAAATTGGAGTGATTAAAATTACTGCTCATTTTGTATTCCTTTATCAATAAATATTACGTAACTGTTCGGTACTCTCACAGTTACAATATTACTAACTACTCAGATTATCCCACATCTGCTTTTTCACTGCAATATGATTTTTTGAATAAAATAAATTGTTTTGAAAAGTACTTTTGCAATGCGAATATATAGTATATAATAAAAATGATAATGCAGCTGTTTCAAATAGATATGAAATGAATTTGAATTGGAGGTATAAGATATGTCAGCTTGGGATAATTTAAAAGGAAGTTTATTTGCTGCAGGACGTGATGTGAGCCAGAGGGCAAAGGAAGTGTCAGAAGTAGCAAAATTGAAAATGGATATTCATACAAAAGAAGATTTTGTAGAAAAACAGTTCGCTGCTCTTGGACGAGCGTATTATGAAGCAAACAAAGACAATGCGAGTGAAGCAGATGAGGCACAGTTTGCTGTAATTAAGGAAGCATTAGAAGAAATCGAGCGCATGAGTCAGCAGGTATTGGATATTCAGGGTGTTGTACAGTGTCCAAACTGTGGTAAGAAAGTGCCGTCAGATAATAGTTTCTGCAGCGACTGCGGTACAAAATTAGATGAAATTATTGTAGAGGCAACTGTAGTTTCTGAAGAACCGGTTACAGAGGAAAGTGCAGATGCTCCTGTAGAAGAAGCAGTAGAGGCTGTTGCAGAAGAAACTGTGGCTGAGGAAGCAGCAGACGTTTCAGTAGAAGAAGCAGTGGCAGAAGAAGTTGTTACAGAAAAATAGTAATTGTTCAGTAGTGTAAAAATGGAATCTGTTATGCGCAGATAAAATATAAGTAAGACGAGAAGCCTTGTGGTATGGTGACACCTACGCAGGGCTTTTTATTTCATTAAATAGAAAAGGATATAATTTAGAAAAAATAGGATTGGAGGATAATCGATGAAAGAGGGTTTAATTGCAATTGGAAAATCTGCGGTGTATTTTGGTGTGTATTTTTTGACGCAGATTGCTGTGTCAGTCGTATTTAGCATTGGTCTGACAGCAAAATTGACGAGGGAACTGATGGCGGCAGGGGAAGAGTTGGATGCAAGTGTGATGATGGAACAAGTGACAGCAGAAATTATGAATCAGGCAATGCTTATGACGTTAATTGCAGGTGTGCTTGCACTTTTTATTTTTTGGATTGTATTTTTGATTCGCAAGAAAAAGTTTACAAAAGAAGTTTGTATACACCCGATTCCGGTACAGGCTGTTTTACCAATTGCGCTAATGGCGACCTGTTTTAATATTATTACATCAGTCATCATTTCTATTATTCCGTGGCCGCAAAGCTGGATGAATTCTTATGCCACAAATTCGGCGGCTATTGACGGATCACTTATGGCATGGCTTACAGCAGTGCTTATGGCACCGGTTTTAGAAGAGATCGTATTTCGTGGATTAATGTATACCAGATTGAAAAAGGGGCTTGGAATGATTGCAGCAGCAATTATGACATCGCTGATCTTTGGAATTGCACACGGCACCATCATTTGGGCTATCTATACATTTATTTTTAGTATGGTTCTAATTTGGATATTTGAAAAATTCCAGTCATTAACAGCATGTATTTTATTACATATGGCGTATAATCTTTCCGGTATGGCACTGTCCTTGATTCCGGAAGAGGCAGGAATACTGGTTTGGATTCTTTTTATAGCGGGCATTGCAGGCATTGGTTTTGCTTATAAAAGAATTGGGAAAGCTGCGGAAGAGGTATCTGAAAGTTAAAGATAATCTGTATTTTCTAAACTCCTTATTTTATTGTGTTAATTTTTGTTTTATTTTTTGTTTATAAAGTCAATATCGCCCTATTTTTCGTTAATAATTCATCTAAAAAACGGATTGCTATAAGGGTATCATAACATTTGTCAGGAAGATGATTCCTGCAAGATATCACAAATAAAACAAAATTTAAGGAGGAAAATATTATGTTTAAAATGATGAAAAAGTATTTTGAAAACAATTTAGAGGCAATTGCTAGAGGTTTAGCAGCTATTAGTTGTAATGATATTCGCACATACATCGACTAATTGGTGATGTTATGCAAAAGAGAAAACTGAATAAGAGAGAAAAGAACAAAAGCGTGTCGAAAAATCAATTTTAACGTACTTTTTCGATGCGCTTTTTTTTGTACGTCTTACGCTGCAACTTGATTTTCTAAAGGTTCCATGATAATCTTAGAAAAGCGTAACAGAGGAAAATAAAGGAGGAGTGACTATGAGCAATAAAGGAAAGTATTATATGACAACTGCGATTGCCTACACATCAGGTAAACCGCACATCGGAAATACGTATGAAATCGTGCTTGCAGATGCAATTGCAAGATACAAAAAAGCAGAGGGTTATGATGTTTATTTCCAGACAGGAACAGACGAGCATGGACAGAAGATTCAGGAAAAGGCAGAAGCTATGGGTGTTGCCCCACAGGCTTTTGTTGACGAAGTAGCCGGAGAAGTAAAGAGAATCTGGGATTTGATGAATACTGACTATGACAGTTTTGTTCGTACTACAGATGATGATCATGAAAAATGTGTAAAGAAAATCTTTAAGAAATTATATGACCAGGGCGATATTTATAAGAGTTCCTATGAAGGTCTTTACTGTACACCATGTGAATCCTTCTGGACAGAATCACAGTTAGTAGATGGCAAGTGTCCGGACTGTGGCAGAGAAGTAAAGCCTGCAAAAGAAGAAGCATATTTCTTTA
>CAYYZV010000014.1:0-22289 GCA_964476275.1 uncultured Roseburia sp. | reverse complement strand
TCTACATCATTACGATGACCATACAACATATCATAATCTACCAAATTTACGAACATAAGTCCATTAAAATCTTTCTGCATCAGAGAAATTGTTTGATTAATACCTTCTTCATTATTTGCTGTCCGCACATATTCGGTAATGCCTTTTTCTGCAAAAATGTCAATAATCTTGCCAACAGACCACACATCGTAACCTTTTGCACTCAATACATCAAGCATTGTAGTCTTAGGGGGCTGCAGCGAATAGTCATGACGACGACTGGTGCGGCTGAAATTTCCCGGCTCACCAATAAATGGTCTTGCAATGACACGGCCTACCCCGTGTTCACCCTGCAGCATTTCTCTTGCAATTTCACAGTATTCATACAATGTTTCAATTGGAACAATTTCTTCATGCGCTGCAATCTGGAACACAGAGTCCGCTGAAGTATATACGATTAAATCTCCCGTTTTCATATGCTCTTCGCCATAGTCTCGAATAACATCTGTTCCTGAATATGGAAGATTACAAAGTACTCCCCTGCCTGTGCGTTTCGAAAATTCATCTAAAACTTCCTGAGGGAATCCATTTGGATAAGTTGGTAATGGTGTCGGCGAAATCACTCCGGCAATTTCCCAATGCCCGATAGTAGTATCTTTCCCCTTTGATACTTCACTCATACGTGCAAAAGAACCTTGCGGATTTGCTTCTTTTTCTCCAATATCTACACCATCAATATTAAAATAACCTAATTTTCTCATATTTGGCATAGAAAAATACGGGCTCGTTGACGCCGCCTTTAACGTATTGCTCCCTGCATCACCATAATCTGCTGCATCCGGCATCTCCCCAATACCTACACTATCTAAAACAATTAAAATCACTCTTTTTTTATCACTCATAGCACAATACCTCCTTGTTTTATATTATGCTTCTCAAAACATAACTATCCAATTATTAGCATATAATGTTCTCCACCTAAAATCAAGTAAAATAGCTATTTAGCCCACGATTTTAAAATAAAATCGTGGGCTAAATAGCTATTGTTCCACCACAATCGGCGTAATCACAATTTTTTCTCCTGCAATATTGGTTTTCCTCTTCACAATGTCCTCTACCTGTGCACGTTTTGCATCTGTTACTTCACCCATATTTAATACTACATCACAGGAATCTTCCGTAATACTTACTACCACATCAGAAAATCCTTTTGCCTCTAACAACATTTCTGCCGCATTTTCCCGTTCTGCAACATCTGTCATCGCAATCATTTTATCAATTGCATCCTGCTTGATGTCATCGGAAAGGCTGGCATTATTTACAATTTCAAGCAGTGTTTCTTTATTTTTTGAACGAACCTGCTCTCTGGATAATTTCATCTCTGCCGCATAATCAATATTTGTGATAGTAGAACTTGTAAGTACTGCCTCTCCCGGATTTAATTCTTCTGTTTCATTCTCTGCTATCTCACCTGAGACCGTCTGCACATCCTGACTGTCTGTGTTTTCTGCACTGGCGGTCTGCGTATTCCATTCAATTAATTCCTCAGCCACAAAAATATCCTCTACTGTAAAAACATCTTCATCTGAAATCTCATACTCTTCCTGTAAAAGATCTGCATTCGCCTCTGCTAAAATATTCTCGTCGCTGATATCCTTATTCATAAAACTCAAATATCCTGCTACGGCCAGCATTAGCGCGAGTGCGGTAATCATGATCTGATTTTTCTGGAAAATTCTTTTCACCGTTCATCCCCCTTGACTCATCTTTACTACAATAATCTTATGCGCTTCAATTGGAAATAATGCCAATGCCGCTTTAGAAATCTGCGAAACAACTCCTGCATTTCCGCCACCCTCTGCAACCACTAAAATCCCTTCAATTGTCGGAAGTACTTCTTTTCCTATATATGGATATGTGCCGTTTTCATCCTCTACCTGAACCGTTTCAGATTGAATTTCCCGTTCAAATGTATCCCTGCTGCTCCCATTGCTGTCCGTTTCCTTCACAGAATTACTAAAATCCGTCGTATCCTTTTCTACAATAGATTCACCGTTATCGGAAAGTGTAATCATAACCTTTACCTTTCCCACACCCTCCATTTTTCCAAGTACTTCTTCCAGCTTCTCTTCTAAATAAACTGCATATTCTTTGGCATCGTTTTCCGCTCTGCTTTCTGCCGCATTCGAAACAGCTGTCACATCCATATTACTGCCGCCCTGTCTGCTGCCGGCATCATCTGCTGATTCCGGCAAAACAATGACCAGCAGAATCGCTCCAATCAGTGCCAGCACAATCCAATCTGATTTTTTGATATTTCTCCAGTCAAACTGTTTATTCATACTCCACACCAGTCTGTGTATCCGCTTCCATTACACGTTTATATTTTTCCTCGAATTGTATTCTTCCTTCTTCCTGTATTTCCTCTGCCTCTTCTGCTAATTCCAATAGCTGTTCCTCCCATTCCTGATATTCTAAGCTTTTTAAAAATGTTTCCTCCTGCCCAAACAACGTAAGCAACGGATGCAGGATTCCAATTACCAGAATCACCCCTGAAAAAAAGGCAATATATCTGGCAAAGCTATTCTTTGGAACAAAATACAGCAGTACCTTTATTAACAAAAAAAGTACAAGAAATCCTTTTACATAATCAACAATCATTTTCACCTCAATATACAAAACTAGTTGCCGTAGCCGCCAAAGCAATGGTAATAAAAAACATCATCATACAATACCCCTGTACCTTCATATACAAAACCGCCGCATCAGACAGCTGCTTTATACAGCCGGAAATACGCCGGTCAGACAATGGCTCCGTTACTGCAGCCATAAGCTTATAGAGTAATGATAAAAAACCTGTTTTTACAATTGGCCCAATTCCGATACAAAACAGTACCACAATCCCTGCAATTCCTATTCCATTTTTTATCACCATTCCTGCGCCCAGCATAATCTCGCCTATACTGCCTGCTGCGCCTCCTGCCCCAGGTATCACCGACATCACCTTAGAAACCGTTCCCTGTGCCATGCGGTCTTTTACCGGGTTCATCAGATTTTGCACTACACTTAAGCCAAATACAACTGTTCCTGATAATTTTAATCCCCAATTCACCAAGGTCTGTAATAATTCTGCCAGATTTCCAAACTGCGTTTCTTCAAAAAAATAATTAAAAATCTGCAAAAGAACATACACATGAACACATGGAAGAAGTAATTTTTCAAACGCCCACTCCACCAAGTAGATAACGGCAAATGCAATTTGATAAAATCCACCGGAAGCATAGACATTGGAAGATAAAAACATTCCTGTACAAAAACAGGGGACAAATACCCGCATAAATGACACACTTTTTTCTATCGTTTCTGCCACAATCCCCTGAAAAACATACATCGACCTTAACAGCATCAATGCCAGCACGGAATAAACCAGTAAAAAACAAACCTCTGATATGTACGAGCTTCCAAAATCACCAACCGTATTTTTAAGCAGTGAAAAACAAAAGGTAATTAAAATCACTTCCAAAAACAGCATTTTATTTGTTTCAATTTCAGAAAACAACAGGTCTCTCAGCCAATAAACAAGGTCGGTCATACTTTCCACGCCCCATCCCTGTCCGATCATTTTTTCCACTAATTCATAGAAACTCATAGACACTCCGGTATCCTCCAAAAAGGAATCCATACCAGATAAGTCCAGTTCTCCTAACAGTTCCTCCACTATTTCATTTTCCATACTCATAAAATATTCCCTATCACTTCCAAAAAGGTTAATAATACCGGAAGACTCACCGCCAGAATCGAAAGCTTCGCAAACATCTCAATCTGGCTTCCAATAGCCCCATAACCTGCATCTTTACAGATATCCATTGCAAAACCCGCTATATAAGCAATTCCTATCATCTTTAAAATCAATGCAATGTAGCTGCTGTCAATCGAAAGCATGGACTCTAAACGTTCTACAAAAGCCAGAATCACTTCCATCTTATGTATAAAAAAGAAAAAAATTGCAATACAGACAACCATACTAATCAATACGCCATATTCGTTTTTTTCTTTTTTTAAAAGAATTGCCAGCAATACCCCTGCAATTCCCATCATTCCAATTTTCACAACATCCATTCTGTCTGCTCCAATCTTCACATTTAAAGTGTAAATAATGCCTGAATCGTTTCAAACAGCTCATATATGTAAGGAACAATCCAAAATAGTACAATTAATAATCCCGCAAGGCTGGTCAAAAATGCCTGTTCCTCCCTGCCGCTGTGCTTTAATACCTGCCCTAACACCGTAACTAAAATTCCTACTGCCGCTATTTTAAAAATCAAATTAACACTCATCTTCTATACCAGCAGGATGATCAGTATCAGACCACTCATAATACATACCGTCTGATATACCTTCTGCTTTTCCTTTCGCTCTTTTCTTTCTGTCTCAATCAAAAAATCCAGCCTATCCTGATATAGTGATAATACTTTTTGATTTTCTTCCATGCTCTTTCCAAAAAAAGCTCTGCCTGCTTCTTCAATCAGCTCTCTTTCCTCTGTTTTTAATCCCAATTCTCCTTTTCGTTCCTCAAAAACCTCCTTCCAGATATCTGCGCCGCATTTTGCCTCCTTTTTCTTAAGCCTTTCTCCGATTTCTTTCAAAATTTCTGCAAGACACATATCCTTTGTTTCTATCTGATAAAGCAAAACCATTTCCACCGGCTGCATGGAATAGGTCATCTCCCAAAAGATTTCTGTTAAAAGACTGCGCAGTTCCAACAGACGGCTCTGATGCTGTTTTAATTCTGCCTGAATATTCCAGGCAAGTCCGATACTGGCTGTTAAAATAATCACACAGCCTGCAATTTTTAACATAATCTCTCCCACCTGTTATTATAAATCTGAAATGTCCGCACCCCGTTCTCTCCTTTTTCTATCAGTACAAAACGTTCAAACAGTCCTTTTTCGCACCATTTTCTTAAAACTGGTTTTTCCTGCAATTCATTTATGCTTCCTGCATGAACCGTTCCAAGCAGCCGACAGCCTGAATATGCAGCCTGCTCTGCCGCAATAAAATCTTCTTCTGTTCCCAATTCATCTACTGCAATCACTTCAGGTGCCATTGTTCGAAGCAGCATCTGTATGCCCTCTGTTTTTTTACAGCCATCCAGTACATCCGTTCTTGGTCCAACATCATTCTGTGGTATTCCATGATAACTCGCAGCAATTTCTGAACGCTCATCTACTACTGCGATTTTCGTTCCACTAACAGACAAGCTGCGGATACAATCTCTTAACAGGGTCGTCTTGCCTGCACCCGGAGGTGAAATCATTAAGGTGTTGTGTATTCCGGGCCCGCCTCTTCTTAAATAAGGCAATACTTCTTTTGCACAGCCAATTTTTTCATGTGCTACACGTATATTAAAAAATGTCAGATAATTTATACCTTTTATTCTTCCATCCTGATTTGTTGTACTCCCGCAAAGCCCGATTCGATGGCCTCCCTGAATCGTCAAAAATCCATTTCGCAGTTCTTCCTGCCACGCATACAATGAATAATTGCTCATATAATTCTGCATTTCTAAAATATCCTGTTCCGTAATACGATAACATCCTTCATTTGTATTATATTTTTGACTTTCCAAAAAGGTATTTCCTGCTAATACCAGTTCTTTCTGCCTTGTATACAAAAACAGCGGTTGTCCGATCCGTATTCTGATTTCCTCCAAATCCTGCATCCATTCTAATTGCTTCATCACCTCCCGCAAATGTATCGGAAATAATAATTCCAGCTTCATCTTTCTTCCTCCCATACTCAAATGTATGCTTGTATCGAAAATATATGACACTTCGTTTTATTTTTATCCCAATACTACATCTAAAATTACCATCAATGTGGTACCCAAAAAGGGAATAAAAATCTCACGTAACATCTCTGCTGTCATATGCTTCTCCTTTTTCTTACTATTGTTACTATATGAATTCCCCCTCTTTTTGTGCACTTATTACTCCGTGAAAATTTATTCATATTCCTGCTAAAAAAACTGCCCGATACCATAGGAGTAAGACTTATGATATCGGGCAGCTTTTGAGTTTTAATATGATTTCTAAATTATAAAAGGAATTTACCTTACTTATGCGATTATAACGGTAATCACATAAGATTTTGCTCATGAAGTTAGTATAGACTAACTTCCATTATTTGTCAATCCTATTATTAAAATTTTTTTATATTTTTATAGGAGATTATTTGAAAAAAAATACTATCTATGGTACACTTAAGGATAAATGAATGTGTCAAAAGTACATTCAAATTTTATCTTGGGGTGGTAAAAATGGTAGCAAATGAATCTGCTGAGAATTATTTAGAAACAATTTACAGACTTAGTAAAAAACTTCCAGTGGTGCGTTCGGTAGACGTAGCTAATGAATTAGGATATAAGAAATCCAGTGTCAGCATTGCCATGAAGAATCTTCGTGAAAAATGCCATATCACTGTAACCGATTCCGGTTTTATTTATTTAACCGATTCCGGCAAAGAAATCGCTGAAATGATTTATGAGCGTCACGAAGTTCTCTCTTCCTGGCTTACTCGTTTAGGTGTTCCAGAGGATATTGCATCAGAAGACGCATGTAAATTAGAGCATGTTTTAAGCGCAGAATCTTATGAAGCACTCAAGCGCTTTGCTGAAAAATAATTGCATAACTGCGATTACACACGATACATAATGATATAATATATGGGGTTCAATTGCATGAACCCCATTTTTTCTTATATAACAAAATATCTAATTTTATTTCGCCAAATATTCTACAACGCTGTGTGCCGCGATATTTCCCTCGCCCGCAGCTTTCATATACTGATACGGCCGTCCTGTACAGTCACCGCATGCAAAGCAGCCTGGTATATTGGTCCGCATCTGTCTGTCCACTACGATATGCATACCATCATCTTCCAAGCCTTTCAACAAAGAAGACGGAACCAGCGCATCTTTTAAGAAAAAGACACCGTCAATTGCATGTTCTTTTCCCGATTTATCTACAATCCCATTTACACGCTCTGCACCTGCCAGTTTTACCGGACGTTCTGTTACAACTGTTACATTTTCTCTCAAGATGGTCTCTGATGCCATTTTATACAATGGGAAATAATAGACGCTGCCTGCAAGCCCTGCGAGATAATCCAGCTCTTTTTCTGCATCCTTGCTTGAACCTACTACTGCAATCGTTCTTCCTCGATAAAAGAAACCGTCACAGGTCGCACAGTAGCTGACACCGCTTCCCAAAAACTGATCCTCACCTTCAATTTTTTTAGAAAATTCTACTCCGGTAGCCAGAATCACTGATTTTGTCTCATACATATCACTCCCCGCAGAGAGACTGAATGTATCTCCCATACGAATAATTGAATTTACTCTCTCTTCTGTAATTTCAATTTCCATCGATTTCAAATGAGATGACAGTGCGTCTGATAATTCACAGCCTGAAATATCCGGCATTCCTACATAATTTCGAATACTTTCTGCTTTCTGCACCTTCGCACTGAAATCCTTATTTCCAAGAATCAAAAAGTTCTTATTACGAATTTTTAAATTAATTGCTGCTGAAATTCCAGCCACACTGGAACCAATAATAATACAATCGTACATCTTTCTCTTCCTTACCCATGCTTTTTTATTTTATTTAACTTTGCATTTATCTCCAAAATTTCCTCTTTTGTCATTGGAGCAATGCCAAGCATCCCTGTCATAGAAATAATGCGTTTTACAGTAAATCCTTTTGCCATATCAACAATCGTACTATTTATTTTCATACTGCTGCCCGCTGCTTTTTTATTTTCACCGGAAGCCGCTTTTTTTTGTTTTTTCGTAAGCGTTAATATCATCTGTAATAAGAAAATCTTTCCGCGGAATGTTAACAGAATGTCTCCTAAGGTATCGTTAATCGAAAAATAACCTGGCGGTGTTGTAATTTCAAACCAGTTAATCACATCCCCCTCATCCTTCAAACGATATGCTTCATTAAATGTCTCTACCTTTTTTATGACACTTCTGTCTGTACAATCCCCAGCCTTTGCCGTTAATTTCGTCTCCCCAGTGTTTTCTACCTCAAAATAAAAGAACGGATACTTGCCTTTCTCCTGTTTTCCAATACTTACACCGTTTGCAAAAAGCTCTACCTCCGGCTGGTTTGAATAAACCGTCACCTTTGTCCGCTCTTCCACACGATCGACGTAGCGTTTTCCACAGATATGCACCATCGGTTCTTTTGAAAGCCATGCTTTATAAGCATAAAATGCATCTTTTTTATACTTTCTGTCAAAGGTCATAAGGCCTTTGTGATTCATGCCGTTTTCGCCGCCCTCGGCTCTTGCATCTGCTGCGAAATCAAACATATTCCAGACGTGTGTTGCCCAAAGATATGGCCGTTCACTAATCATTTTTATCAATTCCTCGTGATAATATGCCTGGTATTCTTCTGTGTAATCTCCCTGTACCGGATCAGAAGTGTGCCAATCGAGTGCTTCACAGCCATATTCGCTGATACCAATTGGAGTATCCGGATATTTTGCATGAAACTTGTCAAACCATGGTCCGTACATACCTACATTCCCGCCATACCAGCCGAAATAATGATTATAGGAAACAATGTCCGAAATATGTACAATTTCTTCATCCATATCACACATGGTGATAACCGCCATCGTTGTTTTTCTGGTCGGATCTAATTCATGCACCAAATCATTTAAAATATGGTGATTCTTCAAAAGACTCTGGTCCTTCGCGCCGCCCATGGTAATCTCATTGGAAAGCCCCCAGGTTACAATTGACGGATGATTATAATTCTGATAAATCAGCTCCTTCATCTGGCTTATCGTATTGTCAAGTCCCTTTGGCATATGTTGGGAAATATATGGAATTTCTGCCCAAATGATGAGACCTGCCTTGTCACATAAATCATAAAACTTCTGCGCATGCTGATAATGCGCCAGACGAATGGTATTCGCACCCATCTCTAAAATATATCCAATATCTGTTTTATGATGCTCTGACTTTAGCGCATTTCCTATTTCCGGCCAGTCCTGATGTCTGGAAACACCTCGAAGCGGTGTTGGCACGCCATTTAAAAGAAATCCCTTATCCGGATCAAATGCAAAGCTTCTGCATCCGAAATAACTGGAAACTTCATCTGCTACTTCCCCTTCTACAATGAGTACTGCTTTTGCTTTATATAAATATGGGTCCTCGACACCATTCCACAAACGTACATTTTCCATCGAAAATGTAACCGATGCCGTATTTCCTTCTAAACTTACCTTTGCTTCATCTATAAGCCGGTCTCTGGCATCACAAATACTTACCCATACCTCACCTTTTCCGGTTACATAAGTATCAATCATTACCTTCGCATTTCTATCTTTTACAATCGGCGTGATTTTAATACCATCGGTTCCCCAGAAATCCAAATCGAAATGATTCTCTTCTACACTGATAAGCTTCACATCCCGATAAATACCGCCATAAAACGTAAAATCTGCATTCTGCGGATATACAAAATCATTTGCACTGTTATCCACAGCAATCACCAAAAGATTTTCTGTCTGAATTTCTTCTAATTTCACACGAAAGGTTGAATAACCGCCATGATGGGTCATCAGCTCTTTTCCATTCCAATAAACTGTCGCAGAAGAATTTGCTCCATCTACCTGAAGGTAATGGATTTTATCCTTTGAAAGCTTCTTTCCTGAAATCTGCTTTGCATAATAACATGTGCCGCGATAATAGTCATTTCCCCCATCCTGACCGTCTGTTCCATTCCACGTATGAGGAAGATTTATCTTTTGCCAGTCCTCTGGCAGTACAACCGGCACTTCCTTTGCTTCCTTCGAAAAAAACCAGTTTTTATTCTTTTTTACTACTTCTCTCACAACTTGCTCCTCCTATTTTTTTTAGTATATCAAAAGTTTGCGCATAGCGCAAACTCTGCGTGCGAGCAATGCTGCAACGCAGCAAATTTCCTTATTGCAAGCTGTGCATCCTCACGGAGTGTTTTTGAATCCTAAGATTCAAAAAAGGAACTGCGCACAATGCACAATTCCTTTTAACTTTCTGCCTTTTACATTAACGGTGCCACAACCTTCAGCACCCAGCCTACAATTTTCATTCCAAGCTTTTCTTTTTTTAGAGATTCCTTTGTAACTCTCCTGCATTTTTCTAACGTTTCTGTAAAATCCTGTTCGATATCTGCAATACAGTCTGTCTTATACATATATGCTGCACATTCATAGTGGTGATACAGGCTGCGGTAATCCAGATTAATGGTTCCCACTACTGCCTTACAGTCATCACTGATAAATACCTTTGCATGCACAAACCCCGGTGTGTATTCATAAATTTTAACTCCGGAATCCAACAAATGCTTATAATGGGTTTTTGCCAATGCATAAGGCATCTTTTTATCTGGAATTCCCGGCAGAATAATTTTCACGTCTACCCCGCGTTTCGCCGCAAAACGCAGTGCCGTTTCCATTTCACCGTCAATGATCAGATATGGCGTCATGATATGTACATATTTGTTGGCACGATTTAAAATGTCCATATACACACGCTCTCCTGTCTTATCATCATCCAGCGGACAGTCACCATATGGCATAACATATCCTTTTGCATGTTTCATCGGTACAGCCTGCACATTGATATATTTATAATAGTCAGCCTGCATCTCCTCTATATTCCACATCTGTAAAAACATCAATGTAAAGCTTTTTACTGCTTCTCCGCGAAGCATAACTGCTGTATCCTTCCAATGTCCAAACCGAAGCCTTTCATTGATATATTCATCTGCCAGATTCACACCGCCCGTAAAAGCAACTTTGCCGTCAATTACAACGATTTTACGATGGTCGCGGTAATTATAATGCGTAGATAAAAAAGGTGTTACCGGCGCAAACATTTTACATTTGATTCCATACTTTTGCAGACGCTTTGGATAATCATATGGCAAAAGGAACGATTCACAGGTACCGTCATACATCACACGTACTTCCACGCCTTCTGCCGCTTTTTTTACGAGGGTTTCCAAAACCTGCCCCCACATAATGCCTTCTTCTACAATATAATACTCTAAAAAGATAAAATCCTTTGCCTGTTCTAACTGCTTTAATAATTCCTCAAACTTAGCTTCACCGGATGGAAAATAGGTAACAGCCGTCTTATCATAAATCGGATAACAGCCGGAACGGGATAAATAATGCACAAGTGTCTCTGTTTCGGGGCTTTCCTCTGCTATTTTTTCCAATACTTCTTTCTTCTGTGGAATACTTGTCTTGGTAGAACTGATGATTTGCTCTAACCTTGCCTTTTCCACCCTGTGTCCCAGTTCTGTCTGCGTAAACCAAAATAGCGAGACACCAAATACCGGAAACAGCACAATCAATACCAGCCATGTAATCTTGGCATTGGAATTCATCGGATGATTTAAAAGGTACAAAACCATCCATGCCACAAAAAAATTCTTTACAACATCATAATGCTGTCTGTATTCGCTGAACCAAAAAACACCAGCCGCTAATACAACAAACTGTAAAATTACTAAAATGGACATTATCCAAAATCGGCTGAAAATAATGCTTAATAAGCCTCTTTTACCCTTTTTTATCAGGCGCATGCCCATATTTTTTACTTCCATATTAAAACCTCTTTCAACTACTATTCCTTTAAAACTGCTTCTAAATATGTCAACAATTCCAAAAATCCGCCCTGTGGATATTTAGAAATATCTTTTTCTTCTTTATTAATCAGACAATCGGTCAGCAAGAATACTTTCATTCCAAGAGTTTCTGCCACCATATCTTCTCCAACATCGTTTCCAACCATTAAACATTCTTCCGGTTTCAAACCTATTTTTTCCAAAATTTCCAAATAGTATTTTGGATTCGGTTTACAGTAACTGCTGTTTTCATAGGTTGTATACCATTTAAAATCCTCTGGTGAAAGTCCTGCCCATCTTATACGGCTCTCTGTTGCAATCGATGGAAACAGCGGATTTGTCGCTAAAACAACAGGAATCCCCTGACTCTTAATATAATCCACTACTTCTCGTGCCTTTGTATCATAGCCGCAGCTGCTTTTTACACTTTGAAACTCATTTTTATAAAAATCCTCAAAAATCGGTTCATCTTCTCTTGCATTTTTGCCAAGCACACCACAAAATTTTTGCCAAAATACTTCTGCATTTAAAGCAGAACCATCATTCTTAACCATAGATGCCAATCCTGCCCACATGCCTTCTGCCAGCTTCTTAGGTTCATAGCCATAAGGTGCCAGCTTCTTCGCCATACCGCCCATGTAAGCTTCAATAAATTTCTCCTGAGCCATCGGGAGCAGTGTACCGTCTAAATCAAATAAAACTGCATTTACCATTTTTTCCTCCATATCTTACGTAAACTATAATAAACTATTATGGCATATTCGAGCCATAAACGCAACATTGGTCTTACTAACCTATTTATTTCGTTTTGGGAACAAAAAAGCACCTACCGGTTTCTGATAGATGCAGATTCTTGCCAGCCACAGGCTGGCGTTCTGTTTTTATGCAACGCTTAAGGCAAGAACTTTTGTCTTCCTGCGCAAGCTCTACACTTTGCGCGAAAATATTTAGTACGCTAAAAGCTATATCAGCCTTCCATTTCATCGCCGCTATGTACAAACACCAGCTGGTCTTTCATGATTTTTTTCATGAGTTCAAATGCTGGTTCTCCTGTACAGTGTCCTGTATAAAATCGGGTACTTAATTTTTTCAATTCTCTTGCTGTATCTTCTATTGTCTCGATTTCCTTCAATGTGTACTCGCTTTTTTTCATCATATGAAAGCCACTGATTACTTTATCCGGCATTTCATCAAAACGCTCTTTGTAAGCTTCAAGGATATTCAAAACCCCATTATGGGCGCAGCCTGATAAAAGTACACGTTCCTGCTTTTCAGAAACCACAAGGCACTGTTCGTGTCGGAATATATCCTGCACAAACTGATCCTCTCTTTTTTCTTTTAGCAGCAAATTACTCTCGGGCCAGTATTTTCTTCCGGAAATGTCAGTAAATACATATAATTCTTCATCAATCCTGCAGTCACCATTTAATATTACCACCTGTGGAAGTTTTAAAATCGACTTATCAATTCCGATATATTTCTCTTGGTTGTCCCGAAGATTATAATAATCTTTCCCCGCTGTTTCCTGCATATAAATCTTCGCATTTGGGTTGATTTCTGCAAAAAAAAGAATGCCGCCTGCATGGTCATAATGTCCATGACTTAAAACCACGGTATCCACTTTTTTCAAATCAATCCCCAATTTATCTGCGTTTTTAATAAATGCATCTGTGCAGCCGGTATCTAAAAGCAGTTTGTGCTTATTTGTTTCGATATAAAAGCTCAGGCCATGCTCATAGCACAGCCCTTCTGCTCCCTTTGTGTCTTCAATTAAATTAACAATTCTCATAAATTCCTCTAATTTGTAATTACTGTAACAGAATCCATTGTCACAATATGGTCAAACACAGCCGCCTTATAAACAATTGTATATTCTTTGGCTTTATCAACATGACCATTTTATATACTTCTATTTTAACGTATTATATTTTGCAAAAAAACTTCTATAAAAATAAAGCGACAAACTTGTACCCAAACACCATCCAAGCGGCCATGAAGACCAGATACCTGCATATCCAAACGGTTCTGCTAAAATCCATGCCAAAACAACTCGCAGCACCAAATCAGTAAAAGTCGCAATCATAAATTGCTTCATCAATCCGGTTCCACGCAAAATTCCATCTGCCACTAATTTTACAGAAATAAGCAGATAAAACGGTGATACAATCTGTAAAAACTGAACACCTGATGATAATGCTATGCTTGACGGCTCATCCATAAAAACCTGTATCAGCAGTTCACCGGCTGCTGTATATAAAACAATAATCGGTATACAGAGAATCCATACCATTTTTACTCCGGCTTTAAAACCGGCGTTCACACGCTGCGGAATTCCAGCACCGAGATTTTGTGCCGTATAATTTGATATACCGTTTCCTATCGTAGTAACAGAAGTAATCACCAAATTATTTAATTTGATTGCGGCAGAATAGCCTGCCATAACTCCTGTTCCAAAACCATTGATAATGCCCTGCACAATGATATTTCCGACTGAAATAAAACTCTGCTGTAAAATACTTGGAATTGCGATTACAGCAATCTTTTGCAGCAATTCTCCTGAAAATACCGGTACCTTTCCATCTGTATGTATCCCTGCAATTCTTTTAAATATCACTATGACTGCCAAAGTACAGCTGATTCCCTGACATAGGAAGGTCGCCCACGCAACACCTGCAATACCCATTTTAAAAACAACCACAAACAAAATATCCACTAAAACATTTGCTGTAGAAGAAGCCGCCAAAAAAAGAAAAGGTGTTTTAGAATCTCCTAATGCAGAAAAAATTCCTGTTGCTATATTATAAAAAAGCAAAAACGGAAAACCCAAAATATAAATATTCAAATATAATTTTGAATCAGCAAATATATTCTCCGGTGTATTGGTAAGATACAATAAGCGATTACAGCTTAACATTCCCGCTAACATCAAACAGGCACACAAAACTCCGCTGGCAATCATTGCTGTATAAACTGCCGTTTTCATTTTCTTATAATCTTTGGCTCCAAACAGCTGTGAAACCACCACTGAACAGCCCATATTGCAGCCAAAAGCAAATGCAATAAAAACCATCGTAATTCCATAACTGTTTCCAACTGCTGCCAGTGCATCCTCACCAATAAACTTTCCTGCCACAAAGCTGTCCGCAATATTATACATCTGCTGAAAAATGACACTTCCAAACAACGGCAGACAAAATTTCCATAAGACCGTTTCCGGCTTTCCTACTGTTAAATCTTTATTCATTTCTCCTGCTCCTTTTCCCATCGTAAAAATTTCTTTCGTAAAAAATCCGCTATACTAACATTCTTCTTAGTTAGTATAACGGATTTTTCTTTTCATAACAATTCCAAAACGCAAAAAATCAGCTCATTCTTCCATGCTCAACAGAATATACCTTGTCTGCAATACGCATCGTAGACTGTCTGTGTGATACCAAAACCACCGTCTTATTCTCTTTTTCTTCCTTTAAGGATTTTAAAATCACTGCCTCATTCAAACTGTCAAGATTGCTTGTAGGCTCATCTAAGAGCATAAATGGAGCATTATGAAGAAATGCTCTCGCAAGTCCAAGACGCTGCTTTTCACCGCCGGAAAGGGTATCACCGAGCTCTCCAACCGGTGTATCATAGCCCTGCGGCAGACTCATAATAAAATCATGTACCGATGCCTTTTTACAGGCTGCAAAAATCTCTTCATCAGAAGCTTTTAAATTTGCAATACGCAGATTATTTTTAATACTGTCATGGAAAAGATGTGTTTCCTGTGTCACAAAGCTTTCCATATCACGCAGATTTGTTGTGTTGATTTCTGAAACCTCTGTTCCGGATAATTGGACTGAACCTTTCTGAACCTCCCAAAAACGCATAAACAACTTCAAAAGCGTCGATTTGCCGCTGCCGCTTCTGCCAACGATACCAACAACCGCTCCCTGTGGAATCTCTGCCGACACATGTTCTAAAATTGTTTCATCCCCATAAGCAAAGGTAACATCCTGTGCCGCTGCACCGGAAAATGTAATTTCTGTTTTTCCTGTCACTGCCTCTACTACAGGAGTTTCTTCTAAAACATCCAGCACACGGTTTCCTGCTGCAAATGTATTCTGTAAAGTACTTCCAAGCCCTGCCAATGCCACCGCGGGACCAAAGGAACTCATCAGGGCAATTGTTGGAATTAATACACCTAAAAATTCTATTTCTCCATTCTGATAAAACATAGAGGAAACAAACAGCATGGCAAGGTCAAAGATTAAAATAATCGTATTTGTAATTGCCTGATTCTTTCCAGCCGTATCTTTCATACGCTTTTCATCTGCTGAAAGTGCCTCTGTCTGCTCTGTCATCTCACGAAGTCTTTTTTCTCCCTGACCGTACTGTAAGGTTTCATTTAATCCGCGCAGGCTGTCTAAAACGAATCCGGAAAGATTTCCTGACTTTGTACGAAACTTCATGCCATCATCACCGCTGGCTTTTGAAATCATAAGCGGAACAAACGCACCTACCGTTATATAAGCTGCTGCTGCAATCACACCCAATACCGGATGAAAACTGCCGATAAATGCTATCAATAAAATAGAATAAATAACTGCAATAACAATCGGGGATATCGTGTGTGCATAAAATACTTCCAAAAGCTCGATATCCGATGTAATAACAGAAATCAGATTTCCCTTATCTTTTCCTTCTAATTTTGCCGGACAAAGCCTTCTAAGGGACTGAAATACTTTATCACGAATCAACGCTAAAAGCTTAAATGCAATAAAATGATTACACGACTGCTCTGCATAACGTAAAACTCCTCGAATCAATGCAAACACACAGACAGATACAAAAATCCCTGTAAGGGAGAATGGTATACTGATTCCTAAAAGCTCTGCCACCGCATACGCGCCGAAAATCGTAATAAAGGAGGCACAGAGATGACCTATGACACCCATAACAATCGCAAGTATCATAAACCCTGTCAGCGGTTTTACAAGACCAATCAACCGCATCATAACGGTAAATCCACTTCTTTTTTCCATCCTTACTCACCGTCCTTTCCATAATTTTCCAATGACTGCTGTGCATTCCAAAGCTTTGCATATACACCTGATTTCGCAAGAAGCTCTTCATGACTTCCGCTTTCTGCAATATTTCCTTTTTCAACAACATAAATGCGGTCTGATTTTACGACATTTGCAAGTCGATGCGAAATAAGAATCACTGTCTTTGTTTTAGCAAGTGCATGAATCTCACGCATAATATCATTTTCACTTTCCACATCAATATTTGAAGTCGCTTCATCAAAAATATAAACCGGGCTGTCATGCAGCAATGCCCTTGCTAAAGCCAGTCTCTGGCACTGTCCGCCCGAAAAGTTTGATGCCTTTTCTAGCAGAACGGTATCTAACCCTTTTTCGCTTCTTAAAAATGCCGAAAGATTGACTCTGTCCAATACTTCCCACAATTCCTGATCCGAGGCTTTCGGTTTTCCCATCAAAAGATTTTCTCTCACCGTTCCTTTAAATAAGTAGCTGTGATGGCTGATATAAGTAAAATTTTGTAAAAGGCTCTCTTCAGAAAGACCAGAAAGCTCTTTTCCCCCAACTGTTACTGAACCCTCATATCCTTTATTTTGTCCCATCAAAATTGCTGAAACCGTTGATTTTCCGCAGCCGCTTTCTCCTACAATTGAAGTAAAGCTGCCCATTGGAAATGTCATATTCACGCCATGCAGAATTTCCCGATCTTTTTCATAGGAAAAATGTAAATCCAGGCATTCAATCGTACAGTCATCCGGTACCTGCTCTGTAGCTCTCTCTGTTTCCGGCAAATCCAGCAAACGGAAAATCTTATCACTTGCCGCCATACCATTCATTGCGATATGGAAATAAGAACCCAGCATTCGCATCGGAATAAAAAAGTCTGCGGAAAGCAGAATAATCAGCAGGCAGCCTGACAGAGATACCTTTCCTGCCGCATACTGTGTGGAGGATAAAATCACACCCAATGCTGCGCCGCCATATGCAATCAAATCCATAATCGTAACGGAATTTAACTGCATGGTCAGTACTTTCATGGTAATTTTACGGAATTTTTCCGCTTCCTCGTTCATTTCCTGCTGTTTAAAGTCATCTGCCTGATAAATTTTTAACGTCGTAAGTCCCTGTAAATTTTCAAGGAAGGTATCACCAAGTGCCGTATACTGTCCCCAATATTTGGAAAGCAGCTTCTTTGCCCATGTTTGTACCGCTGCAATTGCAACCGGAATCAGCGGGACACAAATCAATAATACAATCGCACATGGGAAGTTCACAAAACTTAAGATAATAAATAACGTAAACGGTGCTAGCATCGCATAAAAAAACTGCGGCAAATATGCTCCAAAATACGTTTCTAACTGCTCTACACCCTCTACTGCTACCTGTACAATCTCTGAAGTTTTAATCTGTTCCTGATAAGAACTGCCAAGCCTGAGCAATTTCTGATAAATCATCTCGCGCAATGTCTGCTTGACTGCTTTTGATGAAAGATAACTCATCCTACTGGCGCCTATCGTACAGAAAAAACGTACTAGGACAGCCGCTGCCACAATGGCAGCGGTTGTCCCAAGCTCTTTTGTTCCTGCGGTACGTTCATATAGCTTTGCTAATAAATTTGTAATACTCGCCATCATCGCAATATTCGCTGTAAGCGAAACCCATTGCAATGCTACATTTCGGGCAATATACTTTTTACTCTCACTGACTGTTCCAATCAATCTTTTATTAATCATCATATTTTATTTAATCCTATTCTGCTAAACTTGCCTCTAAGTCAATCTGTGCAGATGCAAAGCGATACACATCTCGAGAAGTTAATTTTACCTGCTTTTGCCTTGCTTCCACATCTAATTATTAAGATAAAATACCCCGGTGGTTAGTTTCATCTAACTACCAAGGTATTTTACTATTACTATATGAATTTGTCAAATTTTTTTATCGCCGAATATATAGCACAAGTTTCTCCTCTTCTGCTGATGCCTCTTTCACACGAATTCTAACCTCATCAGCAGCCTGCACAATCCTGCTGTTTTTTCGAATATGAACCATATCTTTCGCTAATTTAATCCTCATAAACCCTCAGCACCCCATAATATTTCGACACAATTGAATCATCCTGTGTATACACTCCCACATCTTCGATGCCATAGCGGAGCAAAAAATAATCCATGTCATGCAGTACTTTGTATATATTGTTGGCATGCTCCATTTCATGTGTTTCGACAGCTAACTCTGTTTCGTCAATCATATACTGAATATCCTGACGTAGTTTTTCATTTTGAATGGATTTTTTCATTTCTTCTAATAATTCAATAAAGTTCTCCCCATCAAACCTATTGGAATCCATAACCGGCTCGCCATACTTTTCATAAAAAGCTTCTTCTGTCAGATTCTCTTTTTTGCAAATTTCCTCTTTTCGTTCTGCTAATTCTCCGTCAACAGCCCATCCAATCTGAATCTTACCTGTTGCGTCAAAATAATTCCAATATAAATGATTCTTATCTTCTAATTTCCCAAATAAGTCCTCATTTAAGTAGCCGTGTTCCATCCGCAGATTTGCCGTTTTTATATTTTCCTTCAATCTGGTAATTTCTTCTTCCGTCATCCCTTCTAAAACCTGTTCCCTCATTGCCAGAACCTCTTTTTTAGACGGTACATCACTTTCCGTACCAGCCGCATCCTGCATCAAATCTTTCAAATCTTCTATGTCTTCAAATCCTAAATAAGTGTAATAAACACCATCATTCAGCCAAACCGTACAGCTGTCTGTTGCCAGATAAATTGTATGAGCCTCACCATTCTCAAGCTCTAAAGTAAGCGGTGCAGTAAATGGACACGCTCCGCCTCCACGAAGCTCTGTGGATTCCGAAAAACTCTTTTCCAGTTTCTCTAATACCTCTTTATCCGTCACCGTATATGTATCGTCATAAATAAGTGTGGCTGAAACAATATTTTCTATACTTGTCGGACGTAATGGTGTTCCGGTTCCATACTTCATCGCTTCCTCCACGCATAAATAATAAAACTCTTCATCTTCCGATTTTTCTACTCTTCTTTCTAAACCTATGATAAATCCCTGATCCGTAATTTCTGTCCATTCTTCATTAAAAACAATCCAGACTCCCTGTGACTGCTCACCCTTTCTCCAGCCTCTTTCCTCTGACGCATAAGATTTCATTTCTTTATATTCAGAAACCCAATAGGTCTGATCCTCCGGTATAATAAAACGATAATCACCACCTGCTTTCGACACACCATTCGGCATCACTGCAAGACAGACCTTATTTTCCTCTATTTCTCTATAAAAGTTTTTCTGAAAAGGAATTTCCTCTTCCTCTGTTGCAATAATTGTTTCTAAATCCACTGTATCATTTTCTATCTCTCTTCCATTATAATCCCCTTCATTGTATAATAATACATCCCCTTTTTTATCTGTAAAAGTACAGCCAACAGTCACAGCCCCCGCTGTCAAAAGGAATACAATCGCATACCATTTCACCTTCGGTTTTTTCGCAATCAAACAGATTCTTTCTTTTATTTTATTCTTTCCTGATGTCATCGTCGTAGCTGCAATAAAAAGCTCCTGCCGCTTTTCACAGGTCAGCTGTATCAGAGTTTTTCCATATTCCACACGTTCCTTTTCCCCAAGTCTTTGAATCGTCCCTTCATCACAGGCAAGCTCTGCATCCTGCTTTGACAATACTGCCGCCCACCAGACAAAAGGATTGTACCAGTGCAATGTCAGACAGATGCAGCGCACCACTGACCAATACAAATCGCCGTGTTCATAATGTGTCATCTCATGAAAAATTGAATGACGCAGCAAAGTCGGATTTTCTGCAACAGCAGCTGTCACATAAATACTTGGAGATAGCATACCAGATAAGCACGGCGTTTCTATTTTATCAGATACATACACAGGAAGCTTTGTATACGGTATCTTAATCTCACATCTGGTTTTCTTTACTTTTCTTCCAAACACAAGATTTGTTACCAAAAAGACAATTATAAATACGAGCACTCCCGTTTTCCACACCAAAAAAGCAATGCTCTCGATGAGTTCGGCAATACTGGTTTCTTCCACTAAGGCATATGCTTCCTGCTCCATTGCCTCTAATTCTTCAGCATCCACACCCTCCGAAAAACGTCCCTCATCTTCATATTTTTGAATCACTTCTTTATAAGCACTTTCATAGCTGACAATCGGAATCGTCTGCTCACTCAGTTGAATCACATTTTGAATCTGTGACTGTGCTTTTATTTTTTCTGTTACATTTTCAATACTTAGAAAACTTGTACCAATGTTTACAGGAACCAATAAACGTACTGCCACTATCAACCATAACGCATACTGGAACCTCAGACTAATTTTTCCTCTACACAAATATCTTAGCAAAATAATAACAAGTATTAAAAAGCTGGATGAAAGAAACCACTTAATCATGCTCCTTCACCTCCGCCTCTTTTAGAATCGCATACAATTCGTCAATTTCATCCTTTGACAGACTCTGTTTCTTGGTAAATGCACTAAGCATCATTCCAAGACTGCCTTTATATACCCTGCCTAAAAAGCTTTCGGTTTCTAAAAAAGCCGCCTGTTCTCTCGCAATCAATGGAAAAAAGGTTTTCGGCTCTTTTTCTGTATCACTTCCTACTGCTCCCTTTTCCTCCATCCGGCGAAGAAGCGTTAATGTTGTACTGCGGCTCCAGCCCATGCGTTCCTTTAACCAGTCTATCGTCTCACGTCCTGTCCTTGGTGACTTCTCCCAAAGACACTCCATCACATTCCATTCTGCATCTGTCAAATTTATATGCTTATCCTCCATTTTTGCTCCTCCTGTTTACATCTGTAAACACATTATATTATGATTGTTTACATTTGTCAACATGAGCATAAAAATGGACAGCTTCTCTCTTCTATTTAAAATGATACAAAACCAATTTTACTCTTCTTAAGAACCTTCATAAGCATAATACCAAGTGTCAGGCCTGCTGTACCCTGAATGGCATTTGCAGGAATATTCACTGCGGACGCTCCCAAGCCATACAGAATACCCTCGAACCAAAAATATCCCATAACCATTAATATTTCAGCAGCAGTACCGCTAATAATCCGAGCCGACAGGTTCCCAATTTTACTATGCATTACCTTAAATCCATAATAAGCTGCTGCTGCCATCAAACCTTTAATGAAAAACGTCGCCGGAGCATAGATAACATACCCTGAAAAAATATCTGCAAATGCAGAACCAAGTCCTGCAGCAAGAAAACCGTATATCGGAGAAAGCATCCATCCTGCGGCTAAAACCACACAATCTCCCAGATTCAGATATCCTTTTAACGGTGACGGAATTTTAATTATCATTGTAGCTACGCAGACTAACGCCGCAAACAAAGATGCCATTACTATTTTCTGTGTTGCATTTTTCATCGTACTCACTTCTTTAGACCTCTTTCCCTTATTTTTTTCGTAATTATTCAGTGCCTTCATAATTACGATTCGCAAATCCATGAAAATCGGCTTCGCCGATGGGATTTGCTCACACCTGAATCATTTTCTCACGGTCTGTGCAGTAAATGCACAGACCTACTGAAT
>CAYYZV010000013.1:0-22684 GCA_964476275.1 uncultured Roseburia sp. | reverse complement strand
AAATATGAAGTATGATGTAATTATTATTGGTGCGGGACCGGGAGGCATTTTTTCAGCGTATGAGCTGCTTGAGAAAAGACCAGAAATGAAAGTTGCCGTTTTTGAAGCTGGTCATGCTTTGGAGAAACGAAAATGTCCAATCGATGGAGATAAGATAAAGTCATGTATTGGATGTAAGAGTTGTTCTATCATGAGCGGCTTTGGCGGAGCGGGAGCATTTTCTGATGGAAAATACAATATTACAAATGATTTTGGCGGTACATTATATGAATATATTGGTAAAAAACATGCATTAGAATTGATGCATTATGTTGATGAAATTAATATGCGTCATGGCGGAGAAGGTACGAAATTATATTCTACAGCCGGCACGAAATTTAAAACAATATGTATTCAAAATGATTTACATTTATTAGATGCTTCTGTTCGTCATTTGGGTACGGATATTAATTATATTGTATTGGAAAATTTGTATGAATACATGAAGGATAAAGTAGATTTTTATTTTAATACAAATGTAGAGTCTATTACAGCTTTAGATGATGGTTATGAAGTTAAATGTAAGGATACTACTTATACTTGTACGAATTGTATTATTTCTGTTGGACGAAGTGGAAGCAAATGGATGGAAAGGGTTTGCAAAGAATTGGAAATTACTACGAAATCTACACGTGTTGATATTGGAGTACGTGTGGAGCTTCCGGCGGCAGTCTTTGCCCACCTGACGGATGAGTTGTATGAGAGCAAGATTGTTTACCGTACTCAAAAATATGGAGACAAAGTTCGTACATTCTGTATGAATCCTAAGGGCTCTGTAGTAAACGAAAATACAAATGGCATTATTACTGTAAATGGCCACAGTTATGAAGATCCGGAAAAACAAACCGAAAATACGAATTTTGCGTTACTTGTTGCAAAGCATTTTTCGGAACCTTTTAAAGATTCAAATGGCTATGGTGAGAGTATTGCCCGATTGAGCAATATGCTTGGAGGAGGTGTCATTGTACAGCGTTTTGGTGATTTGATTCGCGGAAGACGCTCTACACCTGACAGAATAAAAGAGGCATTTATTACACCTACTTTAAATGCGACTCCTGGAGATCTTAGCTTAGTGCTTCCGAAACGAATTTTAGACGGCATTATTGAAATGATTTATGCGCTGGATAAAATTGCACCTGGAACAGCGAATGAGGATACGCTTTTATATGGTGTTGAGGTTAAGTTTTATAATATGGAAGTTGAAGTGAATGAGAAACTGGAATCCTGCCACAAGGGCATGTACATTATCGGAGATGGAAGCGGTATTACGCATTCACTGTCCCATGCATCTGCCAGTGGCATTTACGTTGCACGAAACATTGCGGAAACAATTTAACAGATCTATAATAAAAAAATCAGGGCGAGATTTGAGTCTCGCCCTTTTGCATTATTTACGTTCTTTTAAAATTCTAGTAATCTGAATTACTGCTGTTGGAATAAATGCTAAAGCAAAAATAGTTCCAATCTGTGACAAGCTAAGCACTGATACTGCAAAAAGTCTGCTTAAGAATGGTACGAATAATACTAATAAAAGGAATACAATACCCACTGCAAATGCACCGATACTTGCTGTGTTGCTCTTAAAACCAATCTTAAAGATAGATAATTCACTTCTGCAGTTAAATCCGTGGAATAAACGTGCAAGGGTAAGTGTTGCAAAAGCCATTGTACTTGCTAAGGCCTCGTCTCCTGCATTTAAACCAATGTGGAAAGCTGTCATAGTACAAACTGCAATTAAGCCGCCTTGAACCAAAAGCTGTATCATAAAATCTTTGCTTAAAATGCTTTCTTTTGGATCTCTTGGTTTCTTTGAAAGCAGGTTATCTTCTGCAGGTTCCATACCGATTGCAATCGCTGGAAGAGAGTCGGTAAGCAAATTCATAAATAATAAGTGTACTGGCGCAAATGGTACCGGTAATCCTAAAATAGAAGTATACAATACAGACATAATTCCTGCAATGTTACCGGAAAGTAAGAATTTAATTGCATTTTTAATGTTGCGGTATACATTTCTTCCGTTTGTAACAGCCTTAATGATGGTTGCGAAGTTATCATCTGTTAAAATCATTGCTGCAGCATCTTTGGAAACTTCTGTTCCAGTGATACCCATTGCAACACCAATGTCTGCCTTCTTTAATGCTGGTGCGTCATTTACACCGTCACCTGTCATTGCAACAATATTTCCTTTTTTCTGCCACGCATTTACAATCTGTATTTTGTTTTCAGGAGATACGCGGGCGTATACGGAAATACGATCAATTTTCTTTGCTAATTCTTCCTCTGACATAGCATCCAGCTCAACACCTGTTACCGCTAAATCGCCATCTTCAAAAATACCGATCTGTTTTGCAATAGCAGTAGCTGTAATCTTATGATCACCTGTAATCATGATTGGTTTAATACCGGCTCTTTTAGCATCTGCAACAGCTGCTTTTGATTCTTCTCTTGGCGGGTCCATCATGGAAATAAGACCAACGAAAATATAATCATTTTCATCTTCTAAGCCAAGTACTGCATTCATTTCGGTTTCTTTATATGCAAACGCTAATACACGAAGCCCGTTTTCTGAAAACTCCATATTTTTTGCAAGAATCTGTTCTTTATCTGTTTCTGTGATAGGACGAATGCCTTCGTTTGTACGAATGAGGCTTGTTCTGTCTAATAGTACATCAAGTGCACCTTTCGTTAAAATGGTTGGAACACCATGAAGCTGGTACTTTGTAGACATTAACTTTCTGTCTGAATCAAATGGAATCTCTGCCATTCTAGGCATTAACTCACGGAAAAGTTCTTCATTTAAATGAATCGAACGAACCATCTCTAATAAGCAGTATTCTGTTGGATCACCAATTCCTTTTCCATCAACAATGGAAGAATCATTTGTTAATACTGCATTATACAGCAGGTAGCGGTGAAGCTGATTTTTTAAATCTAATTCAGATGGAGAAATTGTCTGGCCATCCACATATACATTTTGAACCGTCATTTTGTTCTGTGTTAAAGTACCTGTTTTATCGGAACAAATAACGGATACACATCCTAAACTTTCTACTGCCTTTAACTCTTTAATAATGGCATTTTCTTTTGCCATTTTCTGTGTTCCCATTGCCTGAACGATTGTAACAATGGAGCTGAGAGCTTCTGGGATAGCTGCTACTGCTAAAGCAACTGCAAACATGAGGGAATCTAATATTGGCATTTCGCGATAAAGGCTTAATCCAAATACGATTGCTGAAATAATCATGATTACCATTGCAAGACGGCTGCTGAACTGGTCTAAGCTAATCTGTAATGGAGTCTTTTTTTCTTTCGTGGCATTCATTAATGCGGCAATTTTACCGATTTCGGTATTCATTCCAGTACCAGTTACAATTACTGTGGCACGGCCATAGGTTACTAAGCTGCTGGAATAAACCATATTTACTCTGTCACCTAATGGTGCTTCTGCTGTCAAATCCACTGCCTGTTTGTCTACGTTAGTCGATTCGCCTGTTAAAGAACTTTCATTTACCTGCAAAGAAAAGTTTTCAAGAATTCGACCGTCTGCAACTACCATATCACCAGCTTCTAATAAGACAATATCACCTGGAACGACGTCTCTTGATGGAATTTCAATCTTCTGTCCGTCACGAATGACTTTAGCATTTGGAGAAGATAGTGATTTTAAGCTGTCTAGAGATTTCTCTGCTTTTTTATGCTGTACAGTACCTAAAATCGCATTCATTAGGATTACTGCAAAAATTACAATCGTACTTTCAACATTTCCAGATACCATAGAAATAATTGCAGCTACGATAAGAATAATTACTAACAAATCTGCAAACTGTGAAAGAAATACTTCGAGAGTACTTTTTCGTTTCCCTTCCTGTAATACGTTTGGACCTTTCTCTGCTAGCAGATTGTCTGCAGTTTCTTTGGAATGTCCCTGCATGGTTACTCCAAAATGTTCTAAAATCTCTTCTTTTGTTCGTAAATAAAAATCGTTCATGTTTCCTCCTGTTTTGATATTTTTTTGGTATGAGCTATGCATTCATTACAGAGTCTTTTTATTTAATAGGAATTTCCTATCAATAAAAAAAGACTTTTGGTGCATGATTTTCATGCATCAAAAGTCTGGTAACCGAATCCGGCATGTGCTGCCAAGTTAAAAATTAACCGCGAATGTTGACAACACATTAAAACTACTCCCCTTTAATGAAATATAGTTTGTATTTGTTTTTTTTACTATAACTAAAGTACCGAAGTTTGTCAATTATAATTTTATAAAAGTAGCCCAATTAATTTACAAAGTTCTATAAGATAGGATTCTCAGCCCTTGCCTTAAGCCGCTCAAAGCGTCTGTCTACTTCGGATTGTATATCAGCAACAATATATTCGTATTCCGCTTTTGCAAGATGCTTGGTTCGGCCCATCATAGAAAGCCAGTCCAGGACAGGTATTTTTTTATTTTTAGCAGATGGGTCATAGTTTAGGGTTGTGATACCCTGTTCTACTTCGTAAAGTGGAAAGTAGCAGCAGTCTACGGCAGCAGCGATGACGCTGCGTTCCAAATTTGGTTTGTCGTTCCAGTTTAATGGGCAGGCAGAGATTGCTTTGATATAAGCGGTGCCAAAGTCTCTGGAATAGGCTGCCGCTTTGGCGGCTTTTTTAATAAAATCAGCCGGATTGGATTCTGCGGCAGTCGCCACATAAGGAATGTGAGTAGCTGCCATGATTTCCGGTGTATCTTTATGGAAAAAGGTTTTGCCATACTGTTCTTTGCCAAGGTGAGAGGTAGAGCTTCTGGCACCCTTTGGTGTAGAGTAGGAGAGCTGATAGCCGGTATTCATATAGCCGCCGTTATCGTATTCAAAAAGGATGACCCGCTGATTACGGAGAGCAGTTCCAAGAGCTGAGCCCATGCCGATATCCATACCGCCGTCACCGCTGACCATAAGAAAAGTAACATCTCCCTGAGGATATTCGTTACGGCGTTTCAGTTCAGAGAATGCTGCTTCTACACCGCTTAAGGTGGCAGCACCATTTTGAAACAGGTTGTGGATATAAGGAATACGGAAGGCTGTTTTTGGATAGCCGGTCGTAATAATCATACCGCAGCCCGTCTGGAATAAAACAATGACATTTCCTTCGATTCCCTTTAACAAAAGATTTAAGTTTACAGGAATGCCGCAGCCTGGGCAGGCGCCGTGTCCTGGTGCAATTCGCATAGGCATTGCGGTAGTGTCAGCAAGTTTTCCGCCAGTAACAATCATTTTTCTTGCTTCGCCGTCATAATTGCAGACAGTAATGCCTGGGGACTGTTCTTCTTCTGTTAATGGCGCAAAATAGTCCGGCTGTTCTTCGCCATTCATTCCTTCTGTGACTCCATAGTAATCAAAAAGCGGAGCCTGAGGATAAAGGGCTTCTTTTACAATAAATAAAATGTCCTTTACAAAAAGATCCTTGCCGCCCAGACCGTAGACTCGGGAAACGACTCTTGCGTTTGTTTTGCGGTAAAGATTTGCCCGAAGCTCTAAAGAGAGATTTCCGCCGTCGGCACCATAGCTGTCCTGTCTGTCGAAAATAATAATGGTTCTGGCAGATGGGAAGAAATTAATCATGGTTTTTGGAAAAGGCCGCAGGACTGTGAAGGTGACAGCACCGGCTTTGATATTTTTTTCACGAAGCTTGTCCACGGCATCTTTGGCGGTATGGTAAGAGGAACCTAAGAGTACTAAAACGACTTCAGCATCCTCGTTTTTGTAGCCTTCCATAATGGAATAGGATCTGCCGGAAATTTTTTCGTATTCTTTAAAAATAGAAGGAAGAAGTTTTGATGCTTCTTTCATGGCGAGGTGCAGTTGATAACGGTTGTTCATTACATCGGGTTCATTCATGTAAGAACCGATGGTAATTGGTTTTTCAAAGTTCAGTAGAGAATAGTCTGACTTTTTTTCTCCAATGAAATTTTTTACAGTTTGATCATTCTCAAATACAAAGCACTTTTGTTTTTGATGGCTGGTAAAGAATCCGTCAAAGGCAATGACTACCGGAAGCTTCACGGCTTCTGCGAGTTTTAGTCCTAAAATATTTAAGTCATAGACCATTTGCGGTGAGTGAGCAAAGAGAATAATCCAGCCGGTATTTAAAAGATACATAATATCGCTGTGGTCGCCTTTGATACAAAGGGGACCCGAAACCGTACGACAGGCTACATTCATGACCATAGGAAATCGTGTACCGGATTGAACCGGAAATTGTTCTAAGGCATAAAGCAGACCGTTTGCACTGGTGGCATTAAAAACTCTTGCACCAGCGGCTGCGGCACCATAACAGACACCGGCGGCACTGTGTTCTCCTTCAGCGGCAATCAGGGTAATATTATGAAGTCCTTCTGCTTTCATTTGATCCAAATTTTCTGCAATTTGTGTAGAAGGTGTAATCGGATAATAGCCCATTACATGATAGTTAATTTGTTTTGCAGCGTAAGCAGCCAGTTCATTTCCGCTTTCGTATAAGATTTCCTGTTTTTCCATTATAGAACTCCTCCGCCAATTTGTTTTTCTGTTAAATAAGACTCTCCTGTGATAGAGGCATCTGCACCATGTTTTTCATAAGAAAAATGTGAGGTAAGCAGATCTTTATTTGGGCGGTCATAAGGTTTGACTGGATAATCTTTTTCGAGAGCCGTTACAAGTGCATTGACCGGACATACCTCTACACAGCGCAGGCAGCCTTTGCAGTGTGCATAGTCGGGTCCGTCATTTACCATAGTTTGTTTATCCTTGTAGACACCAGGGACAAATTGAAAAACGTAGTCAGGGCAGGTGGAGTCACAAAGTCCGCAGTTAATACAGCGGTCTTTAATAAAAAGAGGAATATAACCTTCTCTGGAAGCAGAGAGGTCATTTGATACGGTACTGCCTATGCGGGGATTGATACCGCCAATTGGTGCGTTTTTATAGCCCCAGGTATAGGACAATTTCTTTACAGGAGTCTGTCCATTTGCAGAAGCTGCATTGTTTGAACAGGAATACGGCCGCTGCTCTTTTATGTGTGCGTACCCCCTTTGAAGTCCTTTTAAATTGGATTCAATAAGCTGAGGATATTTTTTTCCTATAATATTGCGGCAAAGATCTTCTGCCGTTTCCACAGACACGAATCCGAGTGCGGCTGTAAGCGCACCGAGCATTACCATGTTGATGCGGGATTTTTCTGTCATTGCAATTTCCAATGCAGGAATACAATAAAGGCTGCCGCGTGAAATATGGTATTTTTTTGCGGATTCTTCCTGTGAAAGACTGGTATTTAATACAATACAGGTGTGATCAGCGGAATCGGAAAGAAGCGGATAATTCCCGAGCAAGGCTTCATGAAAGATTCCAAGTAAGTTAGGCTCTGCAACAGGGGAGCATAAACGCATAAATTTATTAGAAGAACACCAGCGAATATGGGATTTTACAGGAGACCCCCGCTTTTCTGAACCGTAGCTGGAAAAGCTGGAGGCATTGAGCTTTAGATAAAGTGCGCCCAGCTCGCCCAGCATTTTTCCGCAGAGATTGGCACCTAAACCGCCGATGCTTTCGAGCCGGATTTCAAAATAGCCATTTTCTTTTGTGACGGGTAATGTAATATGTTCAGCCATAGAGACCTTTTTTCCTTTCAAATTTTTGTTGATAGTATAAGTTATTGGGAGTAAAATATTCGTAATTTCGGGAAACAGTTTTAGCAGTATTGGCGGTGCTTTCCGTTTTTTTGTAAAAAGTATGGAAAAAATAATCTTTAGTTGCAGAAGACAGAAAATTTGGTCATAATAAGAAATAATAGAGGTGTAAAGGAATGCTTGGAGCAAAGTTTAAACTAGAAGCAAATGGAAGTAAGATTTTATAAAATCGAAGTTATTGGAAGATGTTGGGAGAATGGTTATGAATAATAATGTAGAGAGACAGAAGCGGATTGAACGAATCAATAGTATGAGTAAAATCAAGAAGACCGTAATCGAGTATGGAATTCTTACGATTGCTGCTTATATTATGGTTATTGGTATTTATGCGTTTAAGTTTCCAAATAATTTTTCTTTTGGTGGGGTAACCGGTCTGGCTGTTGTATTAAGCCATATTTTTCCGATTACACCGGGAAATATTACGTTTATTATTAATATGGTTCTTTTAGTGGTAGGATTTATCTTTTTAGGAAAAGGATTCGGAGTAAAGACAGCATATATTAGTATTGTAATGTCAGCGGGACTTAGTTTTTCTGAATATATTTATCCTATAGTGAAGCCTTTGACGGATGAACCATTGCTTGAATTGATTTTTGCAGTTGTATTGCCGGCAATCAGTTCGGCGGTCTTTTTTAACATGGATGCCTCCAGTGGCGGAACAGATATTATCGCCATGATTTTGCGGAAATACACGAAGCTGAATATTGGTTCTGCTTTGTTTATTTCAGATTTATTAATTGTAGTAGCAGCATGTTTTGTATTTAATGCAGAGACTGGTTTATTCTCATTATGCGGCCTGCTGGCGAAGTCATTGGTAGTAGATAACGTAATTGAAAGTATTAATCTGTGTAAATATTTTACGATTATCTGCGAAGACCCGGAACCAATCTGTAATTTTATTATGAATGATCTGCATCGCGGTGCGACGATTTATGATGCAGAAGGTACTTATGAGCACCGTAAAAAGACAGTTATTATCACCGTTATGAACCGCAGTCAGGCTGTAGAATTACGAAATTTTATTCGTTTGAATCAGCCGTCAGCATTTATTGCAATTACAAACAGCAGTGAAATCATCGGAAAAGGTTTCCGGGGATTAAATTAAAGATACGAGGGGAAAATGTTATGGCAAACAATACGAAAACAAATTTAAGAAATCAGGTCATGTATTCAATTTACGTGCGGAATTACAGTGAGGAAGGAACCTTTGCGGCGGTTGAGCGGGATTTAGACCGTATCAAAGATTTAGGTGTAGACGTTATCTGGTTTATGCCGATTCATCCGGTAGGAGAAAAGGCCAAAAAGGGCGAACTTGGAAGCCCTTATGCGAATAAGGATTACCGTTCTATTAATCCGGAATTTGGAACAATGGAGGATTTTAAATCTGTAGTAAATGCAATTCACGAAAAAGGCATGAAATGTATCATTGATGTGGTGTATAATCATACTTCACCGGATTCATGGCTGGTAGAAAATCATCCTGAATTTTTCTATCGAAAAGCAGATGGTTCGATGGGAAATCATGTAGGCGACTGGACAGATATTGTAGATTTAGATTATAACAATAAAGATCTTTGGGATTATCAGATTGAAAGCTTAAAAATGTGGGCTGGCATTGTAGATGGCTTCCGTTGCGATGTGGCACCATTGATTCCAATTGAATTTTGGATGCGTGCCCGTAAAGAAGTGGCAGAAGTAAATCCGGACTGTATCTGGTTAAGCGAGTCTGTGGAACCGGAATTTATTACATATTTGCGTTCAGAAGGACTTATCGCACATTCTGACAGCGAAGTATATCAGGCATTTGATATTTGTTATGATTATGATATTTATAAAATTTTCCGTAACTATGCGACAGGAAAATGTCCATTAAGCGCTTACACAGACCGTGTGAATTTACAGGAATCTATTTATCCGGCGAATTATGTGAAACTGCGTTATTTGGAAAACCACGATCAGAGCCGCGCAGCTTCCTTTATTACAACAAAAGAAGCGCTGGAAAACTGGACAGCCTTTATTTATTTCCAAAAAGGCATGACCTTATTATATAATGGACAGGAAATGGCAGATGCGAATCTTCCGGATTTATTTAATAAAGATGTGGTGAATTGGAAGACAGGTGTGGATTTGTCGGAGTTGATGCAGAAGTTATATACATTGAAGAAGAATGTAATTTTTACAAATAGTACTTATTCTGTAAAAGCATTTGATAAAGATGATATTGCAGTTGCTGTACATGAAACAAAAACAGGAAGTATGACAGGTATTTTTAGTTTCAAAGGGAAAGAAGCTGATGTGAAAGTGGATTTGCCAGATGGAACTTATACCAACTTAATAAATGGTGAAATAGTACAGGTAGAGGCAGGAAAGGTTCACTGTGCAGGAAAACCAATGATTATTGAAAGTAAATAGAATACTTATCGCGTATTTAAAATGATAATAGATCATTGGCATTAACAGGCATAAGAATTTCTATATAACTGAATCACTTTCTCACGGTCTGTGCAGTAAATGCACAGACCTACTGAATAGTTACGATATTCCTTATATAGAAGATATGCCGTCTGCAGAAGAAAATCCTCAGTACAAGCTTATATAGAGGAATGTTAGTGGAAGAGATGGGTCTGGCATAAAAGAGCATTGGAGCAAGTAGCGAAATGGTTATTTGCAGTAACAGAAAGATACAACGTACAGGTGTTTTTAACAACTCATAGTAGTGATGCGTTTGCTGCATTGGTAGAGGCGTAGGGAAAACTGCACATGATATAGCTGTCATTCAAAAACTTTTAAAGTTAAATGGAGTTACTGAAAATATTGGAAATGAAGCAGATTTACCACAGGTTTGGAAGCATACAATTCCGACACGATTTCCATTTTCAGAAGATAGATTAGATAGAATTACACCGATACCAAGCTTTGTAAAAAATTCTGAGGTTTCTGTTGCGATAAAGAATGCATGCAGCGATACAGAAATTTCTTTAGATAAAGAAACTATGGAATTAGATGTAAAAATAAAAAGAATTCCATTGTATACTTTTGTTTTTCCTGATAATGAAAATGAGGGAAATTTGGAAAATTTACTTTTATAAACAGCTGAAAGTGTATATCCAGAACTGTTTGCTTTGGCATCAAAGTATATAGAAGAAGCATCTGCGTATCAGAAAAAGCTGAAAAAAGATCAGAATGCGAAAAAGGCAAAAGTTGGCTGCATTGCAAATGTAATGAAACCGGGAAAAGCGAATCAGGTGTCTATTGCAGATGATGACTGGATATCTGAGAAAACTTTAAAAGAATGTTCTATGCTGGCAAAGTTAAATGAAGTATTAAAAACTATGATTTTTGAAGAATGATTTAGATTGCACACAAAATATGAGGCTGCTCATAAGAGCAGCCTGTATTTTTTAGTTCAAATATTCAAGAATGATGTCTCCGCATTTTTTACATCCAACCTGTGTCATTCCTTCACTCATTATATCTGCAGTCCGATAGCCGGCATCCAGGTAAGCAGAAACGGCATTTTCAATCATATCGGCTTCTTCTGTCATATCGAAGCTGTAACGAAGCATCATAGCTGCAGAAAGAATAGTGCCGATTGGATTGGCAATATCTTTGCCTGCAATGTCAGGAGCAGAACCATGAATCGGCTCATACAGTCCGCAAGAAGATGCGCCTAAACTGGAAGATGGAATCATGCCGATAGAGCCGGTGATCATGGAGGCTTCATCGGATAAAATGTCACCAAACATATTTTCGGTTACGATGACATCAAATTGAGCAGGATTCTTTACAATCTGCATAGCGCAATTATCTACGAGCATATCACTAAGTTCTACATCAGGATATTCTTCTGCAAGTTCATGCATGACTTTTTTCCAAAGGCGACTGCTGTCTAGCACATTGCTTTTTTCTACGGAGCAGAGTCTTTTTCCTCTTTTTCTGGCAGTTTCAAAGCCAATTCTGCCGATGCGTTCAATTTCATCTTTATTATATTCCAGTATATCAATGGCAGTAGGTATGCCGTTCATTTCTTCTGTTTTATGTTCTCCAAAGTAGATGCCGCCGATTAATTCTCTGACAATGATAAAATCAATGCCTTGATCGACAATGGATTTTTTCAGTGGAGAAGCATCAGCTAACTGCGGCCAGATTTTTGCAGGGCGGTTGTTGGAATATACACCCATGCCGGCACGAAGCCTGAGCAGTCCTTTTTCTGGACGCATATGTCCTGGTACATGATTCCACTTCTCACCGCCAACGGCACCAAGTAAAACGCTGTCAGAGGTTACACATTTATTCAGCATTTGTTCTGGCAGCGGGTCGCCCCATTTATCAATGGCGCATCCACCCATATCAACGTCTATATAGTGAAAAGTATGACCATACAGTTCTGCAGTTTTATTCAGCACACGAAGTGCTTGCTCTATGATTTCAGGACCAATCCCGTCTCCGCGGATAACAGCAATATTTTTCGTCATGTTATTCAGCCTCCTTTAATGATTTCAGCAGTCCGCCGTTTTGGATAATATTCTGAATAAAAGGCGGGAAAGGCTGCGCCTGATAGGTTTTGCCTGTGGTAACATTGGTGATGATACCTGTATCAAAATCTACGTTCACTTCATCTTCAGCTTTTATTTCTTCAGCAGCTTCTTCGCATTCCAAAATTGGCAAACCGATATTAATGGCATTGCGGTAGAAAATACGTGCAAAACTTTTGGCAATGACACATCCGATACCACAGGTTTTAATAACGAGAGGTGCATGTTCGCGGGAAGATCCGCAGCCGAAGTTCCAGCCTGCAACCATAATGTCGTTGATAGTTACTTTCTTAACAAACTCAGTATCGATATCTTCCATGCAATGGAGAGCCAGTTCTTTTGCATCTGGTGTATTCAGATAGCGGGCAGGAATAATAACATCGGTATCTACATTATCAGGATATTTAAAAACTTTACCTTGTGTATTCATAGTTTAAGCCTCCTTATATTCAGTGATATAACCAGTCAGTGCACTTGCAGCTGCAGTGTGCGGAGAAGCAAGATAAACTTCACTGTCTACATGTCCCATACGTCCTACAAAGTTGCGGTTGGTGGTAGCAATACAGCGTTCTCCTGCCGCTAAAATTCCCATATATCCGCCAAGACATGGTCCGCAGGTAGGTGTAGAAACAACGGCACCAGCATCAATAAAAGCAGTGATATAGCCTTTTTCAATGCAGTCTCGATAGATTTGCATTGTACCAGGAATAATGATACAGCGAATACCATCGGCAATTTTTTTGCCTTTTAAAATATGGAAAGCTGCTTCCATATCTTCCATTCTGCCGTTAGTACAGCTTCCAATCACAACCTGATCGATTTTAATATCATTTAATTCACTTGCAGGATGTGTATTTTCAGGAAGATGTGGGCAGGCAACAGTAGGAGTGATTTTACTTAAATCAATATCAATCGTTTTTTCATATTCAGCATTCTCATCTGCTTTAAAAATCTGAGGTTTACGTTCACTTCTGCCTTCAAGATAATTCATAGTTACATCATCTATCGGGAAAATGCCATTTTTAGCACCGGCTTCGATTGCCATATTGCAGATGCAAAGTCGGTCATCCATGGAAAGTGTATGTACACCATCACCTGTAAATTCCATACTCTTATAAAGTGCGCCATCCACACCAATCATGCCAATGATAGTAAGGATGACATCCTTGCCGCTGCAGTTACTTGGAAGTTTGCCTGTAAGATTAAATTTGATAGCGGAAGGAACCTTAAACCATGCCATTCCTGTAGCCATCCCTGCAGCCATATCGGTAGAGCCGACACCAGTAGAAAATGCACCGAGTGCACCATAGGTGCAGGTGTGGCTGTCTGCTCCGATAATACAGTCACCAGCAGTTACGACACCCTGTTCTGGAAGAAGTGCATGCTCAATTCCCATTTTACCGACATCATAAAAGTGACTTACACAGTGTGAACAGGCAAATTCACGGCAGGTTTTGGATTGTTCAGCTGCTTTGATATCTTTATTTGGAACAAAATGGTCCAATACAATTGCGATTCTGTCTTTGTCAAAAATGTTATCAAAACCAGCTTTTTTAAATTCGTTGATTGCTACAGGGGTAGTTATATCATTGCCGAGAACAATGTCCAGTTTTGCATTGATAAGCTGTCCGGCAGTTACTTTATCGAGTCCGGCATGTGCTGCCAGAATTTTTTGTGTCATTGTCATTCCCATTTTAGTTTCCTCCTATTTTGAAATTTTCAAAATAGCATTCATTTCAACAAGCTGAATGTCTGCTTTTTATGAAAATTGCCTTGGCTCTGAATCGTTTGTCATATTGTAAAAAGCACTAAGCAGTGCGTTTGTGCTTGCTTTAATAATATCTGTATCGGTTCCTGCGCCCCAGTACATTTCACCGGTTTTTCTTTGCAGACCGATGTAAGAAGCGGCTACACTCTGAGAACCCTGTCCCTGCATGCTATGCTGAGTAAATACCTGCAGCGTGTATTCTTCGCCTGTATAGGCTTTCAGTGCGTTGTTAATGGCATTCAGGGAACCGTTTCCTTCTGCTTCCAATTCTGTTTCTTCGTTATCCTTCATAAAAGTGATATTGATTTTGACAACATCATTTTCGCGCATAAATTCAAAATCAGTAACACTGATAGCAGAGGTAAGGTTCAGATAATGTTCCATAAAAATCTGATGCACCTCATCTGCTTTTAATTCTTTATGTTCATGGTCAGAAATATTTTTACAAAGATAACTGAAATGCTCACGCATTTTAGGAGGTAAATTGTAGCCATATGTCTGTTCCAGCAAGTAACCGATACCGCCTTTGCCGCTTTGCGAATTAACGCGGATAACGTCTGCATCATAGGTGCGGCCAATGTCTTGCGGATCAATCGGAATATATGGGACATTCCATTGATGCTGATGTTTTTTATTTCTGAATTTCATGCCTTTTGCAATGGCATCCTGATGGCTGCCGGAAAATGCAGCAAATACAAGTGAGCCTGCATAAGGAGTTCTTTCATATACATGCATATGAGTATATTTTTCGTACTGTTCAACAAGATAGTTCATATTTGAAAAATCAAGTTTTGGGTCAACACCATGAGAATACATATTCATTGCAAGTGTGATAATGTCGACATTTCCAGTTCTTTCTCCGTTTCCGAAAAGCGTACCTTCTACACGGTCAGCGCCTGCAAGAAGTGCTAATTCTGCATCTGCGACACCAGTACCGCGGTCATTATGAGGATGTAAAGATATCGTTACAAATTCGCGGTATTTAAGGTTTTGGCTCATATATGCTACTTGAGAAGCGTATACATGCGACAGACTCATTTCTACGGTAACAGGAAGATTAATAATGACGTTATTGTTTTCGTTTGGTTCTAAAACGTCTAAAACAGCATTGCAGACTTCTAAGGCATATTCCGGTTCTGTTCCGGTAAAGGATTCAGGTGAATATTCAAAACGGAAGTTTCCATCGTATTCAGCTGCTAATTTTTTAACCAGATTTGCACCATCAATAGCAATTTGTTTGATTTCTTCTTTTGATTTTTTAAATACCTGCTCACGCTGTGCTACACTTACGGAATTATAAAAGTGAATAATCGCGCTTGGAGCGCCTTTGCAGGCTTCAAAGGTTTTGCGGATAATATGCTCACGGCATTGAGTAAGTACTTGAATCGTAACATCCGCAGGAATCATATTATTATCAATAAGTGTTCTTAAAAATTCATATTCGGTTTCACTTGCTGCCGGAAAACCAACTTCGATTTCCTTAAAACCAACATCTAAAAGAACTTTGAAATATTCCAGTTTTTCTTCGAGACTCATTGGTATTACGAGGCTTTGGTTGCCGTCTCTCATATCTACACTGCACCAAATGGGCGGTGTTTCGATATGGTCCTTTTCTACCCAATTGCTGTAATCCTTACCTACAGGGAAATAACCCACTTGGTATTTGCTTGCATCCATCATATTTCATTCCACCTTTCATAGATTTAGACTTAGCTTTAAGGCAAATTCAAGTTTTACAAATAATAAAAAAACCCGCCTCAAAGCTTTTTGCTTTGAGACGGGTGTAAATTCAATATTTGCACTCGCGGTACCACTCAAATTGCGGATCTAAAAATCCACCACCTCTTCGAAGTCTAACAACTTCTATGCACTGACGCAGCATACGCGTGTCACCCTACTTAACAACAACTACGTTGCTGCAAAAATCCATTTTAAATTGCTTCGCAATGGGATTTTTGCACTCTTGAATCATGTTCTTACAGTCAGCACTGCTGACCTGTTCTAAAATTTAAAGAGGTTCAGGTTCCCGGCTCAGAAGGGAGAGGAGCAAAGTCTATACATACCGGTTTACACCAGCCACCGGTTCTCTGAAATGTCGTTGCAGTGTCCATTCTTCGTCACAGCCTTTAAAATATTCAATTAATATGTTTTGTAGTTTATTCCTTTAAAGTGATAATGTCAAGAACTTTTTAAAGAAATAGCAGGAAATTTTTTTACTTTCATTTCACAGATACTTCACAAAAATATGTGCGTGGATTTCACATAGCAGTATTAAAGTAGGTATTGTCAAAAGACAAAACAAATCGAAAACAAAGTATTAAGCTTTAATTATGGAGGAAATTGAAATGAAAAAGAAAGTAGTTCGTATTTTATTAACAGCTATGTTAGCAGTAAGTATGTTTGCAGCATGTGGAGCAAGCGATGACACAAATGCGAATACAGGAACAAACACAGAGGCAAATGTAGAAAGTCAGAAGGATGGAGCGGAAAGTAATTTTGATGCATCAGAATTTATTTCTGTATATTCCCGTGAAGATGGTTCTGGAACAAGAGGAGCATTTGTTGAATTATTTGGAATTGAGCAGAAAAATGATGCCGGGGAAAAAGTGGATTACACAACAGTAGAAGCTATTATCACAAACAGCACAGATGTTATGATGACATCTGTAGCAGGAGATACTTATGGAATCGGGTATATTTCTCTTGGCTCATTAAATGACACTGTAAAAGCAGTAAAGATTGATGGTGCAGATGCAACTGTTGAAAATATCAAAGCTGGTACTTATACAGTAGCAAGACCATTTAATATTGCAACAGCAGGTGAAGTAAGCGAAGCAGCACAGGATTTCATTAACTTTATTATGAGTACGGAAGGACAGGCGATTGTATCTGAAAAAGGTTATATTTCAGTAGCAGGTACAGAAAGCTTTACTTCAAATGGAGCAGCAGGAAAAGTTGTAATAGGTGGTTCTTCGTCTGTAGCACCAGTTATGGAAAAATTAATCGAAGCATACCTTGCAATCAATACAGGTGCTGAAATCGAACTTCAGTCCAGTGATTCTTCTACAGGTATGGGCCAGACAGCAGATGGAACACTTGATATCGGTATGGCATCCCGTGATATTAAAGATTCTGAATTGGAAGCCGGTTTAATAGGAACAACAATCGCAATGGACGGCATTGCAGTAATCGTAAATCATGAAAATCCAGTAGAAGATCTTTCTTCAGAAGCAGTAAAAACAATCTTTATGGGTGAAGCTTATGAGTGGAGCGAAGTAAAGTAATAAGAAATTGAATTCTCAAGCAGCAAAAGGACCGGAACAACTTCTGGCCCTTTTGTGAGCGTTGAAGAAAGGTGGAGTATATGAAGGCAAAAGAGAAAATAATGGAATATGTCTTTTTGCTGACAGCAGTTGTTTCTATTCTTGCAGTAGTGCTTATCTGTGTATTCCTGTTTGCAAACGGAATACCGGCTATGCAGGAAATAGGATTTGCAGAATTTTTGACAGGGACAGAGTGGAGACCGGGAAATCAAATTTTTGGGATTCTTCCAATGATTCTGGGAAGTTTGTATGTAACAGGCGGTGCATTAGTGATTGGTGTGCCGATTGGAATATTGATGTCTGTTTTTATGGCACGGTTTTGTCCTCCTAAAATATATAAAATCTTAAAACCGATTGTAGATTTATTGGCAGGCATTCCTTCTATCGTATATGGATTTTTCGGATTAGTAGTATTGGTACCGTTTTTGCGCGAGCATGTGGACGGGACCAGAGGCCAGAGTATACTCTGTGCAGCTATTTTATTGGGAATTATGATACTCCCAACAATAATTGGTGCAGCAGAACCAGCTATTCGGGCAGTAGAACAAAGTTATTATGAAGGAGCACTGGCTCTTGGAGCAACACATGAACGAAGCGTATTTTCTGTTATCGTTCCAGCTGCAAACTCAGGAATTTTAGCAGCAGTCATTTTAGGAGTAGGCCGTGCATTAGGTGAAACGATGGCAGTTATGATGGTAGTAGGAAATCAGGCGCGTGTGCCGGAAAGTATTTTGCAGGGAGTGCGTACCCTTACTACAAATATCGTAATGGAAATGGGTTATGCAACAGATTTACACCGTGAAGCATTGATTGCAACAGGTGTCGTATTATTTGTATTTATTTTGGTGATTAATCTTTGTTTCTCAGCTTTGAAGCATAAAAAGAATCATTAGAAAGGAAACGGATTATGGAAGAAAAAAGAGCAGTTAACAAACAGTCTTTTGCAGAGAAATTGAAGTCCTACCGCAAACATCCGGGCTCCTTTCTCTTATTGCTGCTGGTATTGGCAGCAGCATTTTTAACTGTAGCCACGTTATTATTTTTAGTAGGATATGTATTAATAGCGGGAGTTCCGCACTTGAAACCAAGCTTGTTTGCACTGGAATATACGTCAGAAAATGTATCCATGATACCTGCTATTATTAATACAGTGGAAATGGTAGTTATCGCATTATTATTTGCAGTACCTTTTGGAGTAGGTGCGGCTATTTATCTGGTGGAATATGCAAAAAAAGGAAATAAAATTGTAGGACTTGTGCGATTGACCGCAGAGACCTTAACCGGAATACCTTCCATTATTTACGGTTTATTTGGTATGTTATTCTTTGTAAGTACGCTGGGATGGGGCTATTCTATGTTAGCCGGAGCTATGACACTGGCGATTATGGTACTTCCAACAGTTATGAGAACGACAGAGGAAGCCTTGCTTAGTGTGCCGGATTCTTATAGAGAAGGCAGCTTTGGTCTGGGAGCAGGAAAACTTCGTACCGTATTCCAAATCGTACTTCCGGCTGCAATTCCGGGTATCCTATCCGGTGTCATTCTTGCGATCGGACGTATCGTGGGAGAGACCGCCGCATTGATTTATACCGCAGGAACCGTAGCGGGATTGGCTGGTATTACAGATTCCGGCCGAACCCTTGCGATTCACATGTATGTACTTTCAAATGAAGGGTTACATAAAAATGAGGCAAATGCGACAGCAGTTATTTTGTTGATTATCGTACTAGGAATTAATGCTGTATCTGGAAAACTGGCAAAAAAATTAGAGGCACCGGAAGCATAGAGAAAAAGTTTTAGGGCAGAATGTGAGGAAATATGAGTAAATTTGAAATTAGTAATTTAGATTTGTATTATGGTGATTTTCATGCATTAAAAAATATAAATATGAACATAAATAAAAATGAAATTACAGCGTTTATCGGACCTTCCGGCTGTGGAAAATCCACTTTCTTAAAGAGCCTGAATCGCATGAACGATTTAGTAGAGGGATGTAAGATTACAGGTCAGGTTTTATTAGATGGTGAAGATATTTATTGTCGAATGGACGTAAATATGCTTAGAAAAAGAGTGGGTATGGTATTCCAGAAGCCAAATCCATTTCCAATGAGCATTTATGACAATATTGCTTATGGACCAAGAACGCATGGTATTCGCTCAAAGGCAAAGCTGGATGAAATTGTAGAGAAATCTCTTCGGGATGCAGCTATTTGGGATGAAGTAAAGGATCGTTTAAAAAAGAGTGCCCTTGGAATGTCCGGCGGACAGCAGCAGAGACTTTGTATTGCAAGGGCTTTGGCAGTGGAACCGGAAGTTATCTTAATGGATGAACCAACATCCGCATTAGACCCGATTTCTACGTCTAAAATCGAGGATTTGGCAATTGAATTAAAGAAAAAATATACAATAGTTATGGTTACCCACAACATGCAGCAGGCGGTGCGAGTTTCTGATAAAACGGTGTTTTTCTTGTTAGGAGAAGTGATTGAAAGCGGTGAGACAGAAAAAATCTTCTCTGTGCCGCAGGATAAGAGAACAGAAGATTATATTACAGGACGTTTTGGCTGATAGAAAGGAAAGAATATGAGAAATCGTTTTGATCGTCAATTATTATTATTAAATAACGAACTAATAGAAATGGGAGGTCTGATTGAAAAGGCCATTGAGCTGGCAATCGAAGCCCTTGTGAAACAGGATGTAGATCGCGCGCAGCAGGCGATTAAGTTTGACGAAGAAATTGACCAGCAGGAAAAGACCATTGAAAGCCTTTGCATGAAATTATTGTTACAGCAGCAGCCAGTGGCGAAAGATTTGCGTTTGATTTCTGCCGCATTAAAAATGATTACAGACATGGAACGTATTGGTGACCACGCCTCTGATATTTCGGAGATGACCATTTTGATGGCTGGTTCTACTTATGAAAAAAGCCATATCGATATCGAAATTGTAAAAGAAATGGCAAAAGAAACGACTGATATGGTGATTAAGAGTGTAGAAGCTTTCGTAAGAAAAGATTTAGAAATGGCTCGTGCAGTATTAAAGCAGGATGATAGGGTAGATGAATTATTTCATGAATTTAAGCATCAGCTGATTTTAAAGATTAATGAGAATGTAAAAAATGGTGAGCATGCTACGGATATGCTTCTGGTTTCTAAGTATTTTGAACGTATTGGTGACCATGCCACCAATATTGCAGAGTGGGTCATCTATTCTATTACTGGCGAGCATGAAGAAGCTTAAATTTTACAAAAAATCCCTATTTTTTCTATTAAAATACAAAGTTTTACATAGATTTTACAAAAAAAGCACCTTTGTTTCATTTTGAAAGCACTTGTATGATTGCAAAATTCTAAAAAATAAGGTATAAATGAATTGTATGCGTTAAATAATAGCAGATTATGCGATAAATTTGTAAAATCGTATGATTCGAAATTCAGGAGGAAAAAATGGACATTTTTGGAGTACTTTCTATGGTTGGAGGACTTGCCCTTTTCTTGTATGGTATGAGTGTCATGGGCAATGGTCTTGAGAAGATGTCAGGCGGTAAATTAGAACGTATTTTAGAGAGCCTCACATCGAATCCGTTGAAAGCAGTTTTATTGGGTGCGGGTGTTACAGCAGTAATTCAGTCATCATCTGCAACAACCGTAATGGTAGTAGGTTTTGTAAATTCAGGTATTATGAAGTTTTCTCAGGCAATTGGTATTATCATGGGTGCCAATATTGGTACTACAATTACTGCCTGGATGCTTAGTTTGACAACGTTAGATGCAGGAGGAAGTTTCTTATTAAAGATGATGAAACCATCTTCTTTTGCACCGATTCTTGCATTAATTGGTATTATTCTTTATATGTCAGCAAAGACAGATAAGAAGAAGGTTGTAGGCGAAATCATGCTTGGTTTTGCAATCTTAATGTCTGGTATGGATACAATGAGTGCAGCAGTTGCACCGCTTAAGGACGTACCGGAGTTCACAAATATCTTAATGTTGTTTGATAACCCGATTATGGGTATTTTAGTTGGTACAGTTTTAACAGCAGTTATTCAGAGCTCATCTGCATCGGTAGGTATTTTACAGGCATTGTCAGTAACAGGTGCATTTACTTACGGTTCAGTTATTCCGATTATTTTGGGACAGAATATCGGTACATGTGTAACAGCGATTATCTCAGCTTTGGGAGCAAATAGAGATGGTAAGAGAACGGCAGTTGTACATTTATCATTTAATATTATTGGTTCAGCGTTGTTCTTAGCATTATTTTATATCGGAAATGCAATTTTCAAATTCCCATTTGTAAATGAAGTGGTTGATGCTGCTAATATTGCTACTATTCATACAATTTTTAACGTATTTGCAACAGTAGTATTATTCCCATTTATTAAGGGCTTGGAAAAAGTTGCTTACGTAATTATTCCTGTTTCAGAAGAAGAAAAAGCAATGCAGGAAGATGTATTTGCAGTTTTAGACCCACGTTTTATTAACAGACCGGCATTCGCAATTGAGCAGTGTAAGTCATTAGCAGACAAGATGGCTGAAATGACAAAAGACAGCTTTATGCAGGCAATGCTGATGGTAAAAGAACCAACAGATGAAGGTATTGCAGCAGTTATAAAAGAAGAAAATAAGATTGACGTTTATGATGATAAGCTGAGTGCTTATCTTACAAAGGTAAATGGTGAAGACTTATCTTATGCAGACAGCTTAAGAACCACTTCTTTAATGCACTGTTTAACAGACTTAGAGCGTATTTCTGACCATTCAGCCAACGTTGTAGAATGTGTAGAGCAAATGAGAAAAATGGATGCAGAATTCTCTAAGAAGGCAACAGAAGAAATGCAGATTTATGGAGAAGCATTAACAGATATCTTAGACCGTACTATTACAGCGTTTATCAATGGTGATGTGGCATTGGCTAAGACAGTAGAACCATTAGAATCAGTTATTGATGAATTAACGAAGATTATTAAGAAAAATCATATGAAGCGGATGAATAAAGGAAAATGTACGATCGAATTAGGACTTATCCTTTCAGACCTGACTATGAACTATGAGCGTGTTGCGGACCATTGTTCTAATATTGCAGTTTATACAATGCAGTTACAGAATACAGGAATTACAGAACATAGTTACACAGAACAGCTGGATGCAGCAGAATCAGCAGAATTTACAAAGTTAAGAACAGCATTTAAATTAAAATATCAAATTTAATCGCCATAAAAATGGCGGAAACAGGGGCCGTCGAAAGACGGTCCCTATTTATTTGTTAGGGCAAGGCCCTGTTTTACATTGTGGAGTTTTTCGTTGATCCGAAAAAC
>CAYYZV010000012.1:0-24299 GCA_964476275.1 uncultured Roseburia sp. | reverse complement strand
CCCCACAATTATTATATCTTGGAAAAAGAGAGTTTACAAGCAGAGAATGGAGAAAATTCTTGAAACGTAACTAATCAATGTGATTTTAATTGTTCGTATTCAAATTATCTTTGTTCTATATATAGTAAAGATAATATTTTTCTTACCGATAATGAATTTGGAAGATAATTCTCTTATATTTTTAGCAAACAAACAAAACAAAATTGTGATATGATTGTAAAGAATATATAAGAGAAAATTGTGATATATTACATTTTAAGTAACTATTCAGAGCCAAGCTCGAAAATTCTTCGAATTTCCTCGCTGTGGCTTCTCGCCAAAGAAATTTTCAAAAATGCATTCATTTCAGCAAGCTGAATGCCTGCATTTTATGAAAATTGCCTTGGCTCTGAATAGTTACAATTATTTTTTGTTTGAAAGGATTAAACTATGGATGCTGCACTTTATAAAAGTATTAATATACCAATTGAATATTATATAATGGCGTTGTTCCTGATGTTATTTATAGGTTTTGTTCAATTTTATAAAAAACGTAATATAGTAATATCAGTCGCATGGGCGCTTTTAATTGGATATATTTTTCTTGTTTTTTCATCAACGGTAATTACAAGAACAGTGAAATCAGATTACGATTTTGATTTGAGACTATTCTGGAGTTATGCTGCAATAAAAGAAGGGAAGGAAGATTTGTTATCTCTCAATATTGCAAATGTACTTATGTTAATGCCGGTAGGATTTCTGGTATCTTGTATCGGAGCTATGAACTATAAAAGGGCAGCACTAATAGGATTTGGTGTTTCAAGCGTAATAGAATTTTTTCAATTGATATTAAAGAGAGGGATGTTTGAGTTTGATGATATATTTCATAATACGTTAGGCTGTGTTATTGGATATCTAATATATAAACTATATTTTAAATAAAGCTTCATCAATTTTCGGTTTCATAATCTTTGCTAATGCTTCACTTGATTTGCACAAATATGCATAGGCGATTTCATTTTGAATAATACAGGGGCGGCACTTTTTAATGATTAGTAAATCTACGCGTAAGGGAAGTGTGTTAAGAATCAATTAGAATGCAATTTGCATGAAGATGTGATAAGATACAGTTGAAGGAGATGATGATTATGCTGATAAGTGAACGTATCTATAAATATCTTCAGGAAAAGGGAATTTCACAGATAGAATTTGCAAAAAGAACCGGAATTTCGCAAAGTACGATTAGTGATTGGAAAAGAAAAGGCACAAATCCTTCGGCGGATAAGATTATGATTATATGTGAGGTACTTGATATTTCACCATATGAATTGTTAGCGGGGACAGAGAATAAAAGGTTTAAAGAATATCGACAGACGGAGTGTATTGTGATTGATAAAAAATCAACGGAATATGCATTGATTGAGATGTATCAGAATCTTAATTCGGATGCACAAAGACGTTTGGAAGGTTATATGAAGGCATTAAGTGAGATGAGTGGGATAACTTGAGGTACAAAAATTTCACTTCAAGCTGGGGTGGTTCTCGATATCTTCCGTTGGCGTTTACGGAACAAGGAATTTATATGCTGATGACAGTTTTATATTGGAGGATAGGAAGATGAATTTAGTTCAATTTTTAAAAAACGTTGATAATACTGCATCCGAAATGACAAAAGAGCAACTGCAGTCTTGTATCCATGAGCTTGCCAGAACTTTACCGGAAAATGGAAGGCATCATTTTTTGGAGATTATGAATGCAGTGCATGAAGAAAGCCGTTTCTCTGTACCGCTGGAAGATAAGCATTATGATGATTTATATTCTGAAATGGAAGCGGTAAAGGATGTACTGACGTATATTAACGATGGAGACAGATGCCTTAATAGCGAGTATAACGAAGAATGGGACGACTGGTATAACAGTGATGTGGATGAAGTTCTGTTTTCAGATCCGGAGCAATTACTTCCGGATATTGAAGAGGGGATAAATCTTCTTCATAAATGCGTGGATATGGAGGTTTATAAAGATGGATTTGAACTGGCGGAATTATTATCTGTGCTTGAAGTATTTGTAATAGGAGATTATAACGATTATGATGGTACTCCATTAGGGATTCATGGACTCTATGACCATAAACTGCTTAACGGATCATTAGAAAGAGTCGTTAGTGAGTCGCTTTTTTTGACATATATGGGGAATGAACTTTCTGTCAGAGCAGAAGAACTGTATCATATGATGGGTAATTATAGCTATTACGATATTAGGCTGGAAGATATTATGCAGATCGGAAATGATGACTTGCCGGAATTCAAAGAGTTTCTCTTATCGTGGATAGATTATCTGGGTAATCAGACAGGGAGAGGTGCGAAGAAACTGCTGAAGGAAGCGCAGGCAATGATTGAAGATGATGACCTGCTTTTGGATATCGCCAGAAGATTTGTGGCTCAGCACCCGGAATTATATAAACAACTGCTTCGACAAGGTCTTGAAAGTGAAGAATTTGACAAGATGCTTTCGATTGGTTTAGAGGCACTGGATAAAATTCCTGTTACATATATCATTCGAAGTGAAATAGCGTTGTTGACGGCGGAGTATGCAGTTAAGATGAATGAAAGCGCAACTGCTGAATTTTGCTGGATTGAGGCATTTCGCTCGGATACATCTGTTGTGAATTATTTGAGAATTCGTTTCATGGCAAGAGACTGGAAACAATACAATAAACAAGTAAAGCAGATTTACAGTGAAGTTTATGAGAAAACAAAAATAGAAAGCAAAGCAAATACAATAAGTTATTATGTAAATACACAAAGAGAAAATTCATTGAACCGCAATACATATTGTGCGCTCCTATTTTTTGATGGAGATTATGAGAACGTAATTAAGTTTGGGCTGAGTGAAAGTAATGCGTTAGGATGGTCTTCTACATTTATGAAAGAAGGATTGGCACTGTTTCTATTATTGCTTTATAAAGGAGAAGCGTTGTCCCAAGGGCTTGCTTCCATGTTGGGAAAAGCAGCTTCTGGCTGCGGGTTTTATGCAGATAAGTTTTGGGATGGAACATGCTTGAGTAAGGGAAAGAATGATCGCGATCTTTTTTGGGATTTGTTTTGCAGGTGGAAGGCAGAGATGGATATATCGGAAGAAGATTATGCTAAGTGGATGAAGATGATTGAACGTTATATTTCGATGAGAACTGCTGGCATTATGGATGCAAATCGTCGAAATTATTATGGAGAATGCGCAGCATATATTGCAGCTTATGGTGAAGTATGCGAATCACGCGGCTCTAAAGGCGCCAAAGCCTGTATCATGGAAAAATACAAGGCGAAATATGCAAGAAGGAGAGCTTTTCATCAGGAATTGAGAAACTATGGGATGAGTAAATGATTTCATATTTTATCAGCGGATTTTTAAATTTTGTTATAAATCATCGCAAAAAGTGTCGATTTGAGAAGAATTAAAGCCGATTCGTCTTAAAATCCCCAAATTTTTCGAATGATATAGTATAATATAATGAAGTAGTGGTGTAATCTAGTTACTGTTTACAGAGCTAGCAGGTCCTAATGGCGGATGCGGATTATTCCGTATCCGCTGTTTTCATTCATTAAGAAATAGGATTACATAAAGGAGAAAAGTTATGGGATTATTTTCGAAAAAAGAAGTCTGCCCGGTTTGTGGCGGAGAGGTAAAAGGTCTGTTTTTAGTGAAAATTGCAGGTAAGCAGACCCTATGTAAAACATGTTCGAAAGATGTTTCTATGCCGAAGGCGGCAATAAAGGCGTCAACACCAGCGTTTATGCGCGAGCACTTAGAGTACCGAAAGAAAAATGCAGAGCATTTTGCGTATATGCATTGGGACAATAAGTATACAAAAGTCCCTGGTCTAAAGGTAGGTGTGGACTATACAGAGCGTGTATTTTATATTATTCACGACGAAATGCATGATGATGAGAATCCGGTTATTTTTTCATTTGATCAGATTAAAAGCTATGAGTTATACCGTATGAACAAAAGGGTAGATGGTGATGACATGCCAGGCGAAACAGAAATACATACAGGTCTTACTGCTACAGCTGGGCTTGCAAGAGCACTTTCGGATAAAGATGCGAGTCATGTGGATTATTTTAAATTGAACTTTACAACGACAGAACCGTATTGGCCGGAAGTGAAGTTGAAAATTACGTTTGATCCGGATTGGTTATTCAATCATACACTTGATTTTTCGGACGATATGATAGAGATTTGTCAGATTCTTAAACGTGCTGCACGTAAAGAAAGTTAATTGTGCTGATAGAAAGATAAAAAATATTTTTACAGGAGAATAAGTTATGGGATTATTTAGCAATAAAAAGAAATTATGTCCACTCTGTGGAGAACCGACACCGAGATTATTTTCAACAAAAGTAGAAGATATGCCGATTTGTAAGGAATGTGCAGGGAAGATTGATTTGCCAATGGGTATGATTAACGATATGTCGCTTGCAGATGTGGAAAAATATATGACATTTTATGAGGAAAATCAGCCGTTGCATGACAGCTTTACAGAGACATATCGTTATGATTCTTTCAGCGGAGTGCTTGTATTAGATACAGACAACCGTCTGTTTCGCTTAAACGGAAGTCAGACAGGGCTTGTAATGGAGCATTCTAATCTGAAAAAATTCCGTATTTTAGAAGGCAGCAAGGTATTATTCGAGGGTACTGCGAATTCATTGAAAAGCTATGAGAGTGATGTGCCGGAGCGTGTAAGAGCATTAGAACCAACTATTACACAGTATAGAATGGAGCTTCAGCATTATGAGCATATGGAACAGCGAAGACGAAGAGAAGAAGAGAGGGCAAAGGAGAGAGGAGAACAGATTCCACATAGATATATTCCTCGTCCAACCTTTAATGTAAAGGTTCCATTTGAGCGCTTTTATATTGAGCTTGTATTAGAACACCCATATTGGAAATCCGTGCGGTGGGAAAAAGGAGCTCCAACCTTTAGTTATAGTTACCCAAGTGCGGAAGGATATATACAGAGCTATGAGGAAATGGCGGAAGAATTGCATGTGCTGGCACTTAATATGATGCAGGTGTTAAATCCGATGGCTCAGGAAGTACATATGCAGACAGAAGCGCTGGGGGCAGGTGCAAGAGCAATGGTGGCTTCAAAGGCGGCATCAGTACAGGAAACTTCTGAAAACGATGTGATCGAACAGCTTCAGAAATACAAAGGTTTGTTGGATGCCGGTATTATTACGGAAGAAGAATTTACTGCTAAAAAACGTCAGCTGCTTGAAATTTAAGGAGAGTATTTATGAAAAAGAAATGGTCGTGTTTGTTTTTAGCATTTGCATTGCTGATTTCTTTTACTGCCTGTGGCGAGGATGAAAGTTTTTCAGATGTCGGAGATGATATGTCAGTTGAAGCAGATAAAAATATGTCAGCTGGTTTAGCAGAAGAAGGGGACTGGTCAATTTACTGGTATCTTTGCGGCAGTGATTTGGAAACCTATGGAGGTTTTGCAACTGGTGATTTGAGTGAATTGCTGGAGGTATCACTTCCTGAAAATGTAAACGTGGTTATTCAGACGGGTGGAGCCAGCGAATGGCAGAATGATGTAGTGGAAGCAGACAAGCTTCAGCGCTGGGTTTACAATAGCGAAGGACTGTATTTGATAGATGAACAGCCATCTGCCAGCATGGGAGATGCTCAGACTTTAGCAGATTTCTTAAATTTTGCAAATACATATTATCCTGCTAAGAATACGGCAGTTGTATTTTGGAATCATGGGGGCGGTTCTGTAAGCGGCGCGGCATTTGATGAGCTTTATGGCTTCGATTCGCTGACATTAGATGAGATGTATGCAGCATTTGTGAGTGTATGGAACCCATCCGAAGAGAATCCACCATTAGAGTTAATAGGTTTTGATACCTGTCTGATGGCAACGGTAGATGTTGCATATACATTTTGTGATATTGCGAATTATTTGGTTGCTTCTGAAGAAACAGAGCCGGCAAATGGGTGGTATTATTCTGAGTGGATTGGAGCATTAGCAGAAGATCTTTCTATGGATGGAGCGCAGCTTGGTAAAATAATTTGTGACAGCTATTATGAAGGATGTGAATTGGTTGGAACAGAGGACAATACAACACTTTCTCTTACAGATTTAACCAAGATTGGACCATTGCTAGAGGCTTATGAGACATTTGGCGCAGAGGCTTTGGCGGCTGCCTGTACAGATCCGGGCTTTTTCTCTCAGTTTGGACGTGTTGCGGTACAAAGTGAGAACTATGGCGGCAATACAAGAGAACAGGGCTATAGCAATATGGTTGATTTAGGACACATGGCACGTCAGAGTATGTATATGTTAGATTCTTCACAAAGTGTATTGGATGCTTTAGATGAATGTGTACTTTATCAGGTAGGCGGACAGTATCGTACGGAGGCAACAGGTCTTTCCTGTTACTATCCTTACAACGGAGATTTGAGTGAGTTTAATAGTTATCTTGGACTAGGTGTTGGGGAAGCATTTAAGTATTTTTATTCATATGAGCTTACCGGGGAATTGAATGCAGCCGGTATGGAATATGTTGCCGGTATGGATTTTGAAGAACTCCGGGAAGTGCCGAGTCTTCTTACGGTAGACTGGGATGGTGCGCCATTGGATGTAGATGAAAATGGCACAGCGTTTATGGAATTGGGACCGGAAGCGTACGACATTTTAGCAGGTATTGGTTTTTCTCTCTATTATGTAGATGAAGAAAATGATGTAATGATGCTGCTTGGTACCGATAATGATATGGAAGCAGACTGGGATAATGGTATTTTTGCCGACAATTTCCGCGGTGTCTGGGGAAGTATCGATGGTTATCTGGTATACATGGAATTAAGCTTTGAAGGTGAAGATTATAATATTTATTCTGTTCCGATTCTCTTAAATGAAGAAGAGTACAATTTGCAGGTTGTTTATGATTTCACAATCGAAGAATGGGATATCATGGGTGCGCGTCAGGGCATTGATGATAACGGTATGGCAGATAAAGAGCTTCGATTATTAGAGGAAGGCGATGAAATTACAACGGTCTGGTATCTTGCAAGTGTATATGGTGATGATGAATTTGAGTCGTATGCAGTAGATACATTTACGGTGACAGAAGATACGGAATTCTATGAAATTTCCCTTCCGGATGGAAGCTATTCTATGATTTTTGAAATGCGCGATGCGATGGGTAATTATGCTTATTCAGATGAAGTGACCTTTGATTGTATCGGCGAGAATATTTACACAACTGTATATGAAGATTAAAATATACATGTGTAATAAAAGGGGACAGCTGTCCCCTTTAAATTACAAACCGATATCCAAGTCCCCGTACAGTCTGAATGTATTTCGGACTGCCTGGGTCATCCTCGATTTTGGCACGAAGGCGGTTAATATATACCATAATGGCATTTTCATCAATAATGCTTTCTCCCCAAATCAGGTCATAAAGCATGTCTTTCGAAAAGATACGATTTTCATTATCAATAAAAAGTTTCATAATCGCATTTTCTTTTGCAGACAGCAAAATCTCTTTACCATTTTTATAGAAACGAAGTGTACTGGTATTGTACTGGAATGGGCCGGCAGTAAGAATGTCGGAGCTTCCATCCATTGCATTTTTACTGCGGCGGATCAGAGCCTTCACTTTAGCACCTACAATAATCGGATTAAAGGGCTTCGTAATATAGTCATCAGCGCCGATGTCTAAGCCATAAAGCATATCATAATCTTCGGCACGGCCGCTTAAAATAATGATAGGAGTTTTAATGCCCTGTTTTCGAAGAGCTTCAATTACCTGAAAACCATCCATGCCCTGCATGTTAATATCTAACAGAATCAAATCATACTGTTGTTTTGTAACCAGCTCTAACGCTGCTTCACCACTGGAACAGGTATCTGCTTCGATTCCATTGCTTTTGATTACCTTATAAAGCATGGTAAGAACTGCATCATCATCATCTACAATAAGTACCTGGTGTGTCATATGGCAAGCCTCCCCTCTTTACAGTAATTTGAGAAGTTATTATAATATCTGATAGGTTTATGCATTTATGCTAGTATAAACAAATTTCCGGCGGTTGACAAGGGGGTAAGCCTTTTGAAAAAGAAAAGAGATTCCAAATTACGATTTATATTAATTATAAATATTATTTTACTGTTGATTGTGACAGGAGTGAGTTTAACATACCGCATGTTTACCAGTTATGGGGCACTGGTACTGGATAATACAGATAATCAGTTAATCAGTCTGGCCCGTTCGGTAGACCGCAGTGTGGAAAGCAAGCTGGAACGTTATATGGAGAATCTGGTGCATACGATGGAGCATGAAGAATGCAAAAATGCAGAAGAATTGTGGCTTAAAGGGGAGCAGGAAGAGGTATTGCATGTTTTTTTGGAGAGCAGCTTATTAGGACAGGACACAACCATTATAGATATTTTAATTCTTCAGGATGAAGAAGTGCGTATATCGCGGTCAGGAAAAAAGGATTATATATTTTCTCAATATGGAACCATAACAGGAAGCATAAAAACCGGTCTTTGCCGGAACACCGATAATGAAACCTTCATGGTAGTGGCAAGGGAAAGTGCATATGGAACGACCTTTGCAGCATTGATAGATTTAAAAATATTTTTTGAAGGGATTACGGCGAATCTGTCGGAAGATATGCATAATGAAATTGTGATGATGGATGCAGACAGGCAGGCACTGATTCACAGGCAGGGAGAAGAGATAAAAGTAAATAATGTTTCTGATTTTTCTGAAAATGACAGCAAGTATAATATGCTTGGTTTTTTGATACAACAGCAGAATCTGGGACAGGAAGGAATGGATTTCTGTGATGCGGTCAGCAGTGCGACAGGAAGAGCTTATCAAGCCAGAATGGCAGTGGTGCCAGCCACAGAGGAAACGAATGGATTATTTGCCATAGGTGTCTCTACAGATTATGATCAGGTAATGAAACCACTGCGCTCTGGTTCTGTAGAGTTGATTTTTTTCGGTGGAACAGTGCTGCTTTCAATTGTTAGTTTGTTTATTCTTTTATTGGATGCTTTCAAAGGAAATCAAAAGGTATTGCGGGAAGTAGAAATATTGAAAGAGAAAAATGCAGCAATGGAGGAGCTGAACCGGCAGACGCAGGAGTTTGCCCATCACCAGAGATTAGAGCTGATGGGTACGTTAACTTCCGGTATTGCTCATGAGTTTAATAATTTACTGGCGCCGATTATGGGATACAGTATTTTGATTTTGGAAAAATTGCCGCCGGAGGAAACTGAGATTTATGATGAAGTATTAGAGATTTATAATACCTCCATGAAAGCAAAAACAGTGGTTTCCCGCTTGCAGGATTTGGCGAGAAAAAATGCCGGTACGGATTTCCATAAGCTGAAACTGGATGAGATAGTGCGCAAAGTAGTAGAAATCGCAAAGCCTGCCAAGCCGAAACCAGTGGAAATACAGATGCAGTTAAAGGGTGAGAATCAGTACGTTCTGGGAAATGAAACTCAGATATCGCAGCTGTTGTTAAATCTGCTGATTAATGCGTTTCATGCTACGGAAGCTGCAGGAGGAACAGTAAGCGTAAGTACGGAAGTAAAAGAGAATCAGTTTTTTATAAGTGTATCAGATAATGGTTATGGTATTTCAAAAGAAAATATAGAACGCATTTTTGAACCATTTTTTACAACGAAAAAGGGCGGTGAAGGAACCGGACTTGGTCTGGCGATTGCAGAACAGGTTATTGAAGAACATCACGGCAGCATTAAGGTGGAGAGCAGAGAAGGTGAAGGAACCACATTTTTGGCAGTTTTTCCAATATTTTTCGAGAAAACTTAATATTTGTTAAGGTTGTATCAATTACAGGTTAAGAAACCTTTGGTAAAATAATAACAATAATGTTAAAAAAATATCAAATGGAGGACATTAACATGAAAAAGACACTTGTATTCTTATTAACACTTGCAATGTCAGTTAGCATGCTGGCCGGATGTTCCGGTACAGCAGTAGTGGAAAAAGAAAATGAAAACACAAACACAGAAGTTTCTGCAGAGGCTGCAACAGAGTCAGTTGCAGAAGGTACAGAGGTAGATGGTACTTCAGCTTCTACATCGGAACCACGCCCTGTTAAGACAGGTTTATCTGTAACAACAAGCCTTTCAGGTACAGATGCTTCTGCAGATGCAGAAGGTACAGCACAGGCTGATATCACAATTGTAGCAGTAACAGTTGACGCAGAGGGCAAAATCAACAGCTGTGTAATCGACCAGATTCAGGGAAAGAATACTTTCTCAGCAAAAGGTGAAATCACAACAACAGCAACAGAGTTTGCGAGTAAAAATGAGCTTGGCGCAGACTATGGAATGGTAGCATACGGCAATGCAGTGGCAGAATGGGATGCACAGGCTGCAGCAGTAGCAGAATATGTGGTTGGCAAAACAGTTGATGAAGTAAAAGGAATTGCACTTACAGAAACAGGTGCTCCTGCAGATGCTGACTTAGCTTCTTCTGCAACAATTTCTATCGGCGGTTTCCTTACAGCAATTGAAGCAGCAGTAAATAATGCCACAGATTTAGGTGCAGCTCACTGGGATACTTTAAAATTAGTTTCTGTGACAACACCAAGTGACAATGCTTCTGCATCAGCAGATGGTGATGGAACAGCTTCTGCATATGCAACAGTGGCAGCAGTAACTTTACATCAGGATGAAATTACAAGCTGTGTAATCGATGCAGTTCAGGCAAATGTAACATTTGATACAGCAGGTAAGATTACAACAGATTTCACAGCACCAGTTCAGACAAAGAATGAAAAAGGTGCAGATTACGGAATGGTAGCATGGGGCGGAGCAATTGCAGAATGGAATGAACAGGCTGCTTCATTCGCTTCTTATATCACAGGTAAGACAGTTTCAGAAGTTGCTGGAATTGCAGTAGATGAAACTACAAAAACAACAGACACAGATTTACTTTCTTCTGTAACCATTAAAATTGGTGATTTCAAAACATTAATTGAAAAAGCCGCTCAATAATTTGAAAGGGAACAAAATGAAACATTTGTTTTACGGCGGCGTTCATCCGGCAGACAAAAAAGCATTGTCTGCCGGTTTGGCGCTTCAAAAGTTAGAAAAACCGAAACAGGTAATTATTCCAATGTCTCAGCATATAGGTGCACCTTGTAAACCACTGGTATCAGTAGGTGACGTAGTGAAAAAGGGACAGAAAATCGGTGACGGAGAAGGCCTTTGTGTTCCGGTACACGCTTCTGTCTCTGGTAAAGTAATCGCGATAGAACCAAGACGTCATCCAAAGGGAGAGATGGTATTATCAATTGTAATCGAAAATGACTTTCAGAATACACCGGATACCACGATGACAGCATATAAAGATTATACAGCCTTAACAGAAGACCAGATCATCGAAATTATTCGTGAAGCGGGTATCGTAGGTATGGGCGGTGCGACTTTTGCAACCAGTATTAAGACTGCGGTAGATGCTGAAATTGATACATTAATTGCAAATGCCTGTGAATGCGAGCCATATATTACAGCAGATGATATGCTGCTTCGTACAAATCCACAGCAGGTTATTGAAGGGATGAAGATTATTGCTCAGGTTGTAGATCCAAAACGTATGGTATTAGCGATTGAGGACAATAAAAAAGAGGCAATTGAAGTATTAAAGAAATTATTATCGAAAGAAAAACAGATTGAACTTTTGGTTTTGCCAACTCGTTATCCACAGGGAGCAGAACGTCAGCTGGTTCAGGCTGTTACAGGAAAAGAAATTGTACCGGGAGAGCTTCCTCCATCTGTAGGCTGTGTTGTATTTAATGTAGCAACCTATGAAGCAACTTATAGAGCTGTATGCCTTGGAAAACCAATTACAGGACGTATTGTGACTGTAACCGGCGAAGCAGTAAAGAAGCCGGGCAACTTTATGGTGCCGATGGGTATACCAATGGAAGAATTAATCAATGCAGCAGGCGGATTGACGGAAGATGTCTGGAAAGTGATTAATGGCGGTCCTATGATGGGATTGGCGCAGCAGGATTTGACAGCTCCTGTTATTAAAGGAACAAATGCAGTATTATGTTTGTCTGACGCTCAGAATGGTGAGACAGAAAATCCGACGTGTATTCGCTGTGGAAAATGTTTAAGTGTTTGTCCAACCAGATTACAGCCGCTTTATATCTATGCATATGCAAAGAAAAAGGATGTGGCAGGATTAGAGCGCGTACGAGTATTGGATTGTATTGAATGTGGTTCCTGTGCATACGAATGTCCGGGAAAACTGCCATTGGTAGAACAGTTTAGAATTGGAAAAAGATTAGTAAGGGAGGGTAAATAGTGATGAATTTAACAGTAACATCCTCTCCGCATATTAGAAATAAAGTAAATACAAGAAGTATTATGTTTGATGTGGTAATTGCTTTACTTCCGGCACTTTTGGCTGGTGTATGGCATTTTGGCATGAGAGCATTGTTGGTATCTGTAGTCTGTGTGGCAGCTGCGATAGCTGCTGAATGGCTATGTGGAGTACTTCTTTATAAACGCAATACGACAATGGATGGTTCTGCAATTGTAACAGGTCTGCTTTTAGCATTGACACTTCCGGCAGCAGTACCATATGAAATAGCAGCAATCGGAAGCGCGTTTGCAATTATTGTTATCAAAGGCTTGTGCGGTGGCTTGGGAAAAAATATTTTTAACCCTGCGCTGGCAGGCAGAGCATTTTTGCTTTTATTATGGCCAGCGTATTTAGTACGTTTTACAGTACCGGGAACAGAGCTTTCCTTATTTGGCTCAAATGTAGATGCGATTACATCTTCAACACCGCTTCACCATATGCAGATGCCGGCGTTACCGGAAGAAAGTTTATTAGATATGTTTATGGGTAATATCGGTGGAACGATTGGTGAAACTTGTACACTTGCATTATTGCTTGGCGGTGCATATTTAATTTATCGCAAAGTGATTTCTGTCAGAATTCCGGCAGCTTATCTCGGAACAGTAGCAGTACTTTCTCTGGTATTTTCCAAAGGAGAGAATCCGATTGCATGGATGTTATACAGTCTGCTTGGCGGCGGTGTAGTATTAGGAGCATTATTTATGGCAACGGATTATGCAACTTCGCCGGTAACACCAAAGGGACAGATTCTTTACGGTATCGGCTGCGGTATTTTAACAGTCCTTTTCCGTTATTATGGATTGTTCCCGGAAGGCGTTACATACGCAATTCTTCTTATGAATGCAATGGTCTGGATTTTTGACTTTTATACAGCTCCTCGGCGTTTTGGTTCCAAGGAAGGAGGCAGACAATGAAAATGAAATCATTAATAATGCCAGTTATTGTAATTGTGCTGTATGCCGGCATCCTTTTTGGAGTAAAAGCAGGAACAGCCGGTGCAGCGCAGGTGAATTATGAGGAAGAATTAAATACTTTAATGCTTGCATTATTACCGGGAAGTACTTCTTTTGCAGAAGAAGCTTATGAGGGTGAGGATGCAAATATTAAGGCGGTATATCGGGCAGACAATGGCTGTGTTATTATGACATCTACTTATGGTTATGCAGGAGACGTAGTAATGCTTGTAGGTGTGGATAATGATGGTGATGTAAAAGGTCTTGTAGTGCGTGAGATGTCAGAAACCTATGGTTTAGGTGCCAAAGCACTTACGGATGATGATTTCCTGGCACAGTTTTTGTGGACCGAGGGTGATGCAGAAATCGGGACAAATGCAGATGCTATTACAGGTGCAACCGTAACGTCAAAGGCAATTGCACGAAGCGTAAATTCTGCGGTAGGATTTATGACAGGTGTAGATGCGTCAACAAGTGCAACAACATGGGGGGAATAATATGAAAAATAGAACAACGATTTTAAATTCAGTCCTTGCTGCTGTGCTTGGTGTGGTATTATTGATTTCTGTATTGGTGAAAACAAATTGCCCGCATTTTATTCTGCCGGAAATCAATATTCCGTATATGGCAGCGGTTTCTTTGACAGCGCTGGTGCTGACCTGTTTTGTAAAAACAGAGGAAGGCTGTCCGATTTGTCAGGCAGTTCTGGCAGCAGTGACGTTTGCTGTATTGCCTCTTGCAGCAGGTTTAGCAGTGGGATCTGTGTGGAAACTGGCTCTTTGTGGCGGAATTGTTTTTGCAGTATTAAATGCAGCTTTTAGTGGTATGGTAAAGAGAATGGAACTTGCAGATGTGCACAAAGGTGCAGTGATTCCTGCAGCATTTGGGCTGTATCTTGCATGCCAGTGTTTTTCAGGATGGATTTTATAAGTTATTTAGCCCACGATTTTAAAATAAAATCGTGGGCTAAATAGCTTATATCAGGATGTTTCGGAGAAACGGATCAGCTTTCGATATTCGTTTGGTGAAATCTGATATTCCTTTTTGAAAGCTCTGTAGAAATTAGAATAATCAATTCGTTCTTCTTTCTCTGTCTTAACGGTAAACTGTGGGTTATGAAAGGCTTCTATTAGCTTGGTAAGCAGGCAAAGTGTGTTTCCATATAGAAATGGCTCAGAATAAGGACTGCTAAAATCAGATTCCCGCTGAGCTTTTTTAAAATATTCTAATAGACCCTCGTATTGTGACCGGTGTTGCTGCATCATTAGGCATGATTGGTTATGTATCTGGATTGAACGTGGTACAGAGTGCAGAAACAGTAAAAAGTATTTATTATCTGGTTAATATTGTGCCGGTTCTTACTTGTGTGTTAGAATTGATAGGTATTGGTCTTATCTTTAACTTAGACCAGAAGAAAACAAATGAGATGTATGCTGCATTAGCAGAGCGTCGCGCAAAACAATAAAAATTCCTTCTTCTAAAAAGCGGGCAAGGCAGTATGCCTGCCCGCTTTTTTAAGAGGAAAATAGGGAGGAAAAATTACTATGGGAAAAATCGATTTACATTTACACCTGACATTAGAACAGCTTCCGAAACAGGAGGGTATGTTTGTATCAAGTGCAGAAAATATGCTGCCACATTTAGCAGAATTGGGAATTGAAAAAGGTGTGCTGATGTCAGGCGGTGAAAAGAAAACACCAATTGGAAACAATGAAGAAGTAAAAGCAATTTGTGCAGCTTTTCCAGAGAAATATGCATGGATGTGTAATTTGGATGAAGAGAATATTGAAACGGTTTATGACAGACTGGCAGACTATAAACAGCAGGGAGCGATTGGAATAGGAGAGCTTATGATTAATAAGCGGATGGATACTCCATTTTTGGATGCAGTTTTTGCTGCAGCAGAAAAATTAGAATTGCCGGTAACCTTCCATATGAGTCCGGAGGAAGGATATAGCTATGGAGTAGTAGATGAGCCAAGATTACCGCTATTGGAAAAGTTATTGCAAAAATATCCAAAATTAAAGGTGCTTGGTCACAGCCAGACTTTTTGGATTGAAATGAGCGGCGATGCACCGGATGAAAAAGAACAGCGTAATAGCTGGGGAAGCGGTCCGGTAATACCGGGTGGCCGTGTACCGGAGTTATTTGAAAAATATCCAAATCTTTATGGAGATATGAGTGCGAATAGTGCCGGACAGGCGATTATGCGTGATCCGGAATTTGGATTGGCATTTTTAGAAAAATTCTCAGACAGACTTTTTTTTGCTACAGATATGGTAAACGTGGATATGGTATTTCCATTAGGAGCATGGCTGGATGAGCAGGTGGAAAAGGGAGCGTTAAGTCAAGAGGCTTATGAAAATATATGTTATAAAAATGCACAGCGTGTATTTGGATTGTAGAAAGGGGCAAAAATGGAAATGAGAACAAGAATACTTCCGCATCTTTTAAATTCAGAAGTAGAAGCGTACCTAGAGCACAATGACATTATTATTGTTCCGGTAGGAACGGTGGAAATGCATGGTGGATTTCCGCTTGACAGTGAAACGGTAATCAGTGAGGCGTATGCATTAAAGATGGCCGAGGCATGTGATGGTTTGGTTTTAACGGGCTTGCCATATTTTTATTCGGGAGCAACGGCATCGGGAAGAGGAACAGTTCAAGTCAGTGTCCGTCAGGGAATTGACTATTTGAGTGCAATTGCGCATAGTTTATTGCGACAAGGCTTTAAGCGTCAGATTTATATCAGCTTTCATGGACCGGCGCATATGACCTGTGGACCGATGATTCGAGATTTTTTTGATGAAACGGGCGTTCCTATTATGTATATGGATTTGGTGATGCAGATGGGAAGAAATGCACAGGATTTATTCAAAAGCATAGACAGCTTCCATGCAATCACAGTAGGAGCGTATCAGATTATGGGACGTTTAAAGGATGTGCCTTTGGTAACAGGTTATTGCCATAGTAATCAACAAAGCTGCAGCAGCTTTGATGATATCTTTGGTTTGGCATATCAGAGCTCAGCAATCGGATATTGTTTTGGAGAGAAGGGCGATCATATGTCAACACCGGATATTCCGAATGAGGAAACACGCCAAAGGCTGGCAGACGAAGGCCAGGAGCTGATTGAGCGGTTAGTTGAAAGAATGGATATTCCTCACGTTGTAGAGCAAATGCGTAATTTGGAGGCATACAACAAAGAAAATGAGGAAAAATATCCGTGGATGCCAAGTGCATACAATCAGAAAAAGAATCAGTAAAAAGTTACGTATTTATTATAATGAATTCCGTAGGGGAGAGATATATACATACAGTGAGGATTGCCTGTTTTTAAATGTTTGGGCGAAAAAGGGTGTGATAGCTGTAACCTTAAATTATCGTTTGGGACCACTTGGGTTCACCTGTTTACCAGAGCTGAAGGAAGAAGCAGGGCATACGGGAAATTATGGCTTGTATGATCAGATGACCGCATTACAATGGGTAAAAGGAAATACGAATGTAGCAGTAGGTGAATAAAAAAGAATCAGGGCAAGCTGCTATTTGGAAGGTTGTTGAAAAAATTCAGCAGCCTTCTTTTATTTTTGTAACTACTTACGATTTCTTCAAACGACCTAGAATATTTCTAAAAATCGTGATATAGTTATATTGGAGGGCTTTTGAATGTTTAAGAATAAGAAATGGATCCGTATTTTCATAGTGTTATTTATTCTTATTTTAGGAATGTGGATTGACGAGGTTAAGGCAGATTCCGTATTTTTGTGCCCAAAAACAGGGACTGTAGCTGCTTTAGAAGCGACAGCTCCAGTAATTTCGGATGTAGCTATAGAACCAACACAAATTCTATGTACACATAATACAATAAGCAGTCAACAGATTGCCGCACAGATTATAAATAACAAACGGATCATTAAGCTGTCCATAATGTTTTTATGCGTAGCAGTTTTTGCCCTGCTATTGTCTAATTTCTATACAGCAGAACGAGCCGCAGAGCTTCCGATACTTTGCACGCAAACTGCTGTCTTAAATTATATTCACAACGCCGATGGAAAAAAATAATCCGAATCATATTTTTGAAGTGCCTATGTCACCATAGGCTTATTTGCGTATGCAATAAATATGCATGTAAAAAATAGGAGGAAGATTATGTCAATTACAAATATACTGGGCCTGCTGGGCGGTCTGGCGCTTTTTCTGTATGGTATGCAGATGATGAGCGGTGGATTAGAAGCTGCAGCCGGTAATAAGATGAAGCTTATTTTAGAGAAAATTACAGCAAACCGTTTTATTGGTGTTTTAGTGGGAGCATTGATTACAGCTGTTATTCAGTCGTCTTCGGCAACAACCGTTATGGTGGTAGGGTTTGTAAACTCAGGAATGATGACCTTGAAACAGGCTGTTTGGATTATTATGGGTGCGAATATTGGTACGACAATTACCGGACAGCTGATTGCATTGGATGTGGGTGAATTAGCTCCATTATTAGCGTTTGTGGGAGTTGCACCGATTGTTTTCATGAAAAATGAAAAGCTGCAGCATATCGGAGAAATTATAGCGGGACTTGGTATGTTGTTTATCGGTATGGATATGATGAGCGCAGCTATGAAGCCTTTGGCAGAGGTAGAAGAGTTTGTAGCATTATTAACAAAGTTTGAAAATCCGATTTTAGGAATACTGGCTGGTACTGTATTTACGGCATTGATTCAGTCATCGTCTGCATCTGTTGGTATCTTGCAGGCATTGGCGATGAGTGGTGCAGTAACCCTGCGTAGTGCAGCATTCGTATTATTTGGTCAGAATATCGGTACCTGTGTGACAGCATTATTAGCATCTGTCGGAGCTACCAGAAATGCAAAACGAACCACAATTGTACATATTACTTTTAATATATTTGGAACAATTATTTTTACGCTTTTATGTATTGCAACACCGGTTATTTCGATGGTAGAAGGCTTTACACCGGGAGATGTTTCGAAACAGATTGCGAATTTGCACACAATGTTTAATATTGTGACAACTTGTTTATTGCTTCCGGTAGGAACCGTACTTCCTAAGATTGCAACCTTTATTTTGAAAGATAAAGAGGAAGCGGAAGAAGCTGTCCGAGTTCAGTATTTATTGGATATGAAACTGGTAAATGCAGAGAAACTGGGCGGAACGATTATTCTGGTAGAAAATATCAAGAAAGAGTTAAACCGAATGCTTGCTATGACAAGAGAGAATGTATTAGATGCATTTGATATATTTGCAGGACGCAATCCTGTGGGTATGTCAAAAATCGATGAGCGCGAGTCATATGTAGATTTCTTAAATAAAGAGATTTCAAAATATATTACCAATGCTGCGGCACATGAAAAATCCAGCAGTGGAAGTAAGACCTTTAATGCATTGTTTTCTGTTACAAGTAATGTAGAGCGAATTGGAGATCATGCAGTAAATATTGCGGAATATTTTAAAATAATTGAAGAAAAGCAGATTCGTTTCTCGACACAGGCATTAAGTGAAATTGATGAAATACAGAATATTTGTATGGATTTATTTGCCATTTTAGAAGATACACCGGAGGATGTGATTGAATGGCATGAAAAAATTGCCTGTATGGAACAAAAGATTGATGATTTAACAGAGGAATATCGTAATAGTATGTTTGAACGAATTCAAAAAGGGTCTTGTTCGGATGAAGGAAGTATTTTATTTTCTGAAATGCTGACTGACTTTGAGCGAATTGGAGATCATGCATTAAATATTTCAAATCAGATGCTTACAATTGCTCTGGCTGAAAATGAATAAAGCTGATGGGATTTGCGAATCGTAACGACAGTTACGTATTTTATGAGGGAGAAAACATATGATTATTATAGAATTATTGTTATTAGTAGTAGGTTTTACAATGCTGGTTAAGGGAGCAGACTGGTTTGTTGATGGTACTTCCGGTGTTGCCAGAAAAATGGGCATTCCACAGTTAGTGGTAGGTCTTACAATTGTAGCGATGGGAACTAGTGCACCGGAAGCAGCAGTCAGTGTAACTGCAGCTTTAAAGGGCAATGCAAGTATTGCTATAGGAAATGTTGTCGGCAGTAATATCTTAAATATTCTTATTATTTTAGGAGTTACAGCTGTGATTACTTCGGTTGCAATTCAAAAGTCTACTTTATGGGTTGAGATTCCATACATGCTTGTGGTTACAATTGTACTTATCATTATGGGCTTAGATGGAAGTGTGTCCCGCGTGGAAGGTATTGTTTTGTGGGTAATGTTTCTTATTTATCTTGCGTATCTGTTCTTTCTGGCAAAGAATGGGAAGGAGGAAAACGAAGAAGTAACAGACAGTACCTTAAAATTAATTATACGTGCCATAGTAGGGGGTGTTGTAGTAGTATGGGGAAGTGATGTTACAGTAGATGCTGCTACAACGATTGCACAGATTCTTGGCATGAGTGAACGTTTTATTGGTCTTACAATTGTAGCACTTGGCACTTCTCTTCCTGAGCTGGTAACTTCTGTGACAGCAGCTAAAAAAGGAAATGCAGATATTGCAATTGGTAATATCGTGGGAAGTAATATTTTTAATATTTTATTCGTAATTGGTACGGCAGCATTGATTATTCCGGTTCCATATGCATCCGGTTTTATCATTGATGGAATTATCGCTGTGGCATCCGGTGTTTTATTATGGGTTTCTGTGTGCAGAAAGCTGGAATTAAGACGTCCGTGGGGCATTGTTATGCTGTTGTCCTATGCGGCATATTTTGTATATTTGTTGATTTAAGGAGGGTAAATGTTAAAAAACGTATTAAAAGGGATGTTGATTGGAATAGCAAATATTATTCCGGGAGTCAGCGGAGGAACTATGGCAGTGTCCATGGGAATATACGACAGATTGATTCATTGTATCAGCCACCCCTTTAAAGATTTTAAGAATAATGTGCTGTTTCTCATTCCCATTGCATTGGGAATGGGAATTGCCATTATTGCAAGTGCTTTTGGAATAGATTACCTTTTTGAAACCTTTCCGCTGCAGACGAATCTGCTTTTTATTGGTCTGATTATGGGAAGCCTGCCGGCTATTTATGAAAAAGTAAAAACGTATACGATGAGAATCGGTCATATTTTAACGGCTGTATTGTTTTTTGGAGTAGTGGTTGGAATGGCAGTTTTAAATGGAGCAGAGGGCAGTTATGTACAGCTTGGAGCCAGCTTTATCGACATGGCAAAGTTGTTTTTTATCGGAGTAATTGCTTCTGCTACAATGGTGATTCCGGGAGTCAGCGGTTCTATGATGCTGCTATTGCTGGGATATTATAATCCGATTTTAGACACAATAAAAACCTTTTTTACGGCATTGTTAGGATTGGATTTTGCAGTACTATTCAGTACAATACTGGTTCTGGTTCCATTTGGAATCGGTGTGCTGGTGGGAATGGTTGTGATTGCGAAAATAATTGAAGTAGTGTTTGAACGTTTTCCAACTTATGCTTACTGGTCGATTATTGGCTTGCTTTTTGGCTCGCCGATTGCTATCATAATGATAGGAACATTTCACAAGATAACACCTGTTGGTGTAGGTATAGGAGTAATCGCACTGTTGTGCGGATTATTCATATCAAATAAACTAGGGGAGAAATAAGAGATGACAGTTATAATTTTGGGTATTGCGTTAGTCATATTGCTTAGTATATTGGCAGAAAAATTTTCGGATAAGTTCGGTATGCCCGCGTTAATTTTATTTATGTTTATCGGTATGCTGTTTGGAAGCGACGGTATTTTTAAGATTCCATTTGACAATTTTGATTTGGCTAATAATGTCTGCTCAATAGCACTGGTATTTATTATGTTTTATGGTGGTTTTAACACCAAATGGAGTGTGGCAAAACCGGTTGCTGTAAAAGCAGTTACTTTGTCTACGCTTGGGGTATTGATGACAGCGGGAATTACAACTGTTATCTGTCATTTTTTATTTAGGTTAGGACTTGCGGAAAGTTTTTTGATTGGTTCGGTATTGTCTTGTACAGACGCAGCCAGTGTATTTGCAATTTTAAGAAAACATAAACTGAACTTAAAAGATGGTACAGCTTCTATTTTAGAAGTAGAAAGTGGTAGCAACGATCCGGTTTCCAATATGCTTACGATTATTGCGATTAGCATGATGGGCAAAGGCGATTCCATGAATATTATGGGACTTGTCATCCTCCAGTTAGCATTTGGTATATTAGTTGGTATTATGACACATAAGATTACTTTATTTATTCTGACAAAAACGAGGCTTGTTTCAGATGGTCTGGATATGATTTTTATGATTGCTATGGTACTGATTTGCTATGGAGCAGCAACGATGGTAAACGGAAATGCTTATTTGGCCTTATATTTATTCGGTATTATGATTGGTAACAGCCATATCCGCAACAAGCAGATGCTGATTCCGTTCTTCGATGGTGTGACCAGTCTGGCACAGATTTTAATTTTCTTCTTAATTGGATTACTTAGCTTTCCGCATCAGATGGCGCAGATTATGCCGCTTGCACTTGCGATTGTAGTAGCACTGACCGTGGTTGCAAGACCGGTAGCGGTATTTGCATTAATGGCACCGTTTAAGTGTAGTGTGAAACAGAATCTTTTGGTCTCATGGGCCGGACTTAGAGGAGCTTCTTCTTCCGTGTTTGCGATTATGGCAGTTGCATCGGGTATATCTATGAAACAGGACTTGTTCCACATTGTATTTATGGTATCCCTGTTTTCCGTTTCAATTCAGGGAACATTGCTTCCTTATATAGCACAGAAGCTTGATATGGTAGATAATGATGCCGATGTAAGAAAGACCTTCAACGATTACCAGGAGGAGACAACATTACAGTTAATAACAATACATATTCCGGAGTATCATGGCTGGGCAAACAGGATGATAAAAGATATTACTATGCCGACCGGAGCTTTGGCACTTATGATTAAGCGTGGAACGGAAACGATTATTACCAAAGGCGATACCTTGGTTCGTGCCGGAGATAATGTGATTTTAAGTGTACCGCAATATATTCCTTCCGAGGATGAGGAGCTGGAGGAGCGTGTGATAACCAAAAAAGACCCGTGGTGCAATAAGAAGATTGCGGAACTGGGGCTTGGAGCAGATGTTCTGATTGCGATGATTATCCGTGATGGGGAAAATATCATTCCGGTTGGAAAGACAGTTATTCTTGAAAAAGACGTAGTGGTATTATATAAATAAGATTTGAAGATAAAAGAGCAGGCATAGGTCTGCTCTTTTTGGTATTCTAAATTGCAAAGAAAAGGTAAATCCTATATACTATTAGGAAAGAAGAATTATTTATGGGAGGTATCTATCATGAGAATGTACGATTTAATTATGAAAAAAAGAAATGGCGATGCATTAAACGAGGCAGAAATTAACTACATGATTACTGAGTATGTAGCTGGAAATATTCCGGATTACCAGATGTCGGCGTTTCTTATGGCAGTTTATTTTAAAGGAATGACAGAAGAAGAAACGGCTGCTATGACACTGGCAGTAGCTCATTCCGGCGATATGGTGGATTTATCCGGTATTGAGGGAATGAAGGTGGATAAGCATTCTACCGGAGGAGTAGGTGATAAGACTTCCCTTGTAATTGGACCGATTGTGGCAGCCTGCGGTGCGAAGGTAGCCAAAATGTCCGGCAGAGGCTTAGGACATACGGGAGGAACCGTAGATAAAATGGAATCTATTCCTGGTATGCGTACGGCTATGACACAGGAAGAGTTTTTTGAGGTGGTAAATAAAACCGGTTTAAGTATTATCGGGCAGTCCGGCAATTTGGCACCAGCAGATAAAAAGTTGTATGCACTGCGTGATGTAACGGCAACAGTAGACAGTATCCCGCTGATTGCGGTTTCTATTATGAGTAAAAAGCTGGCAGCCGGAAATGACAGCATTCTGCTGGACGTAAAGACCGGAAGCGGCGCTTTTATGAAGACGGTTGAAGATTCTATTGCCCTTGCAGAAGAAATGGTGAAAATCGGCGAAAATGCAGGCAGAAGGACAGCCGCTTTAATTACCAATATGGATATTCCGCTTGGCAATAATATCGGAAACAGTCTGGAAGTAATTGAGGCGGTAAATACCTTAAAGGGACAGGGACCAAAGGATTTTACAGAGGTCTGCTTAAATCTGGCTGCAAATATGCTTTATCTGGCAGGTGCAGGCGAGCTGGAAGCATGCATGGAAAAAGCAAAGACAGCCATTGCTGATGGCAGTGCTTTAAAACGTTTGGCAGCGATGGTTGAAGCACAGGGAGGCGATGCATCTTATATTCTGGATACAGAGAAGTTTGAAAAAGCAGCATACAGCTATGATGTATGTGCCCGGAAAGACGGCTATATCGTATCTATGAATACAGAAAGCTGCGGCATTGCATCCTCTATGCTTGGTGCAGGAAGAATTACGATTGATAGTGAAATCGATTATTCCGCAGGAATTGTGATTCATAAAAAAGTAGGAGCACAGGTGGCAGCAGGCGATGTATTAGCAACGATGTATGCAATGAAACCGGAATTATTTGAAGCGGCAGCGGTACGTTATCGGGAAGCAGTTGTGATTGGAGAAGAACAGCCGGAAAAACAGCCGTTAATTTATGCCCGCGTGACAAAGGATGCAGTTGAGATGCTGTAAAGATAGAAAATAAAAGATAAGTAAGGCAGGATAAGAATATGATGAACCCAGCAGATATGATGAAGATTATGAGTGCAAAAAGTAAATTCGATGCAAATCACCCGAAATTTTCTGCATTTTTAAAAGCAGTATTTTCAAGACCAATTGAAGAGGGAACCGTGTTTGAGATTTCGGTGACAAGACCGGGAGAAGAGCCAATTACTACAAATTTTAAAGTGCATCAGTCCGATTTGGATTTAGTACAGGAATTACAAAATATTGGAAGATAAA
>CAYYZV010000011.1:0-24557 GCA_964476275.1 uncultured Roseburia sp. | reverse complement strand
AAGAGAAAGCAGAAGTAAAACAGCAGATTAAAGATTTCCATAAGTACTGGAATGTGATCCATAATGGTGATTATTATCGTCTGACAAATCCAAATGAACGCAAGGATGCAGCTGCATGGCAGTTTGTCAGCGAAGATAAAAAAGAGACTCTGATTAATATTGCGACATTAGAATGTCAGGGTCAGCCACCGGTATCTTATATCAGAGCTGCCGGATTAAATCCAGAGTATTTGTATGAAGATACTGCCACCGGAAAAGTTTATGAAGGTGCAGCCCTGATGAATGCAGGTTTTTCTATTCCAATGGAAACAGGTGAATACCGCGCATATCAGATGTATTTAGTTGCAAAAGAATCATAATAGAATTTATTTCAAAAAGCTTCGCTGTGGCGGAGCTTTTTGAAATATGTAAAATACATCATTTACATTTCTTTCACAAAAAATTCACAAAAATGTTGTCAGATTTTCATATTTCATGTATCATTAAAATATCGGCTTATTTTTATGTCGGCGGTAAAGTTTTTAATCGCTGCATATATAGACACGAAACATAAGGCAGATTTTTTACAAAGGAGAAGTTTGATGGAGATTATTTTGATGTTAATTAAGCTGCTGGGCGGTTTAGCCATGTTCCTCTATGGTATGGAAATTATGGGTGACGGATTGAAACAGGGGTCCGGTTCCGCGTTAAAAAATGTACTTGGAAAGCTGACACATAATGCACTTTTAGGAGTGATTACCGGTGCACTGGTAACGGCAGTTATCCAAAGTTCTACAGCAACAATCGTTTTAACGGTTGGTTTGATTGGTGCAGGAATTTTGAATTTAAAGCAGGCAGTCAGTATTGTGTTGGGTGCCAATATTGGTACAACTGTAACTGCACAGATTATCCGTTTAATGGATATTGATTCAACTGGCGGATCAATTCTGACTTTCTTTAAACCGGATACCCTTGCTCCGCTGGCATTGATTCTGGGTATTATTCTCGTAATGTTTGTGAAGTCAGAAAAGAGTAAGAATGTAGGGTTGATTGCACTTGGATTTGGTGTACTCTTTACGGGACTTTTGTCTATGACAGATGCAGTAGAGCCATTATCCGGCTCACAGGCTTTTGTGGATATATTAAGTTATTTCAGTGATATGCCGTTATTAGGTATTGTGACAGGTCTTGTATTGACAGTTATCGTACAGAGTTCCTCTGCGATGGTAGGTATTTTGCAGGCGATGTCTTCAACAGGTGTGATGACTTTTGAACTTGTATATCCGATTATTATGGGTATTAATCTGGGTACCTGTGTCACAACGGCTATGGTCTGTTCGATTGGTTCTTCAAAGGATGCGAAGAGAACCGGTATTGTGCATATTGTATTTAATACGATAGGAACGATTCTATTTATGATAGGAATGAGCTTAATTCGTTCCATGGGTGGTTTCCCGGATTTATGGGAAAGTGTGGTAAACAGCGGCGGAATTGCTAATTTCCAGACAATTTTTAATTTAGTAACAGCAATTGTCCTGCTTCCATTTACAGGTGTGCTTGTAAAAATTGCCTGCATAATAGTTAAGGATGATGTGGAAGAAGAAGAGGTTTATCCGGAAATTGCTGCACTGGATGAGAAGCTTATGATTGCGCCAGCAGTTGCGTTAAATGAGGTGACAAAGGTTGCAGTTTCTATGGCAGCTGTTGCGAAAAAGAATCTGGAATACAGCCTAAAGCAGATGAAAAAGTATGATGAAAACCGTACACAGCGTATTTTGGCCGCAGAAGAGCGCTTAGACAGATTTACAGATAATGCAGATAATTATCTGATTGAATTGTCTAATAATATGGAAACAGAAAATGACAGCCGCCAGCTGAATATGTTAATGCAGTGTATTCATGATATTGAACGGATTGGCGATTATGCGATGAATTTCGATGAAATGGCACAGAAGATGAATGCAGACGGACTTACTTTTTCTATCAATGCGAAAAAAGAACTGGAAATTTTAGGCGATGCAGTACAAGAGATTCTGCGCCTGACAGTAGAGGCAATGGAAACAGATAATGATTATATCGCCCGCAGGGTAGAGCCATTAGAAGAAGTGATCGATGACATGGTGCTTTTATTAAAGAACCGCCATACAGATCGTCTCTGTAAAGGAATTTGTTCTATCAATGCAGGATTGGTATTTATGGATGCACTTACTTATTTTGAACGTGCTGCGGATCAGTGTTCGAGCATCGCAATGCTGATGTTAGGCAAGAAGAATGAAGAGATTATGAAGAATCATCACCTGTATCTCGCAGAACTTCATGCAAACGGAGATAAATCCTATGTTGCAGAAAAAGAGAATAGAAGAGAACAGTATATTGTTCCATTAGAGAATATACAGTAAAGCGTTTCATAATATTAGAATAATATATTAAAATAACGGACGCTAAAAGTATTGACAGATAAATAACATAGTGTTAAACTATACATAGTTAGTTAAGACTAACAAATATAAAAGCAGGTTTTCAAGGCCTGCTTTTTGAAAAAACGAAGGTTAGTTGAAACTAACTCAGAGAAATGATAAGGGAAAGGTTTCATATGAGTGTAGTAATTATTGGTGGAAATGAGCGTATGGTGAGTCAGTATGAAAAAATTTGTAAGGACTATGGCTGTAAGGCAAAGGTCTTTGCAAAAGAATTAGGGAGTTTTAAAAAGAAAATCGGGAATCCGGATTTGATGATTTTATTTACAAATACGGTATCACATAAGATGGTCAATAGTGCAGTAACAGAGGCAAAACGGAATGATATCCGTGTTGCTCGTGCGCATTCGTCCAGTACAGCGGCTTTAATTAATGTTTTACAAGAGAATTGTAAATAATGAAATTCTTTGCTATAATAAGATAGAATATATGTTACTGGTCATGTGCGAACAGCAACGAATCTTATATGCAAAGGAGAAAAAATATGGGAAAAGGTAAGGGATTAGTAGAAGAGTTTAAGAAATTCATTATGCGCGGCAATGTTATGGACATGGCTGTCGGTGTAATTGTCGGCGGTGCATTCACTGCAATTGTTACTTCATTGAATCAGGATATTCTGACACCGATTTTAGGTATTTTTGGTGGAATTGATTTTTCACATTTGTCAATCACATTAGGAAGCGGCGAAACAGCTCCGGTATTGGCATACGGTAGCTTTCTTACAGCTGTATTAAATTTCCTGATTACTGCATTTGTAATTTTTATGTTAGTAAAGGCGATTAATATGCTGAATGATCGTTTGACGAAAAAAGAAGAGCAGAAACCAGCTGCGCCAACAACAAAAACATGTCCTTATTGTAAGACAGCGATAGCAATCGATGCAACACGTTGTCCGAATTGTACTTCAATGTTGGATGAATAACATCGGCAGATATGATACGTGCAAATTGTACATATTGTATATAATAAATCCCACTATTTGCAGGAATGCAGATAGTGGGATTTGTTGTATGATCTGATGAATTTAGAAAAAGATTGAACTTGTAAGGAATTCTTACAAGTTTAAATTGTAACCAGTTCTACGGGACAGTGATCGGAACCAAAGATGTCTGTGTGAATTTTAGCATCTGCGAGTTTCTCTTTCATTGAATCAGAGGTAATAAAGTAGTCAATACGCCATCCTGCGTTCTTTTCCCTGGCTTTAAAGCGGTAAGACCACCAGGAATAAATCTGCTCTGCATCTGGATAGAAGTGGCGGAAGGTGTCTGTAAATCCGGCATCTAAAAGCTGAGTCATTTTACCGCGTTCTTCATCGGTAAATCCTGCGTTATGGCGGTTTGTCTTTGGATTCTTTAAATCGATTTCCTTGTGGGCAACATTTAAATCACCACAGAGAATAATTGGTTTCTTTGCATCTAAATCCTTTAAATATGATAAAAAAGCATCCTCCCAAGTCATGCGGTAAGGAAGTCTTGCCAATTCATTCTGTGAATTTGGAGTATAGCAGGTGATCATATAAAAATCAGGATATTCTAAGGTAATCACGCGGCCTTCATGGTCATGTTCTTCAATGCCAATTCCATAACTTACAGAAAGAGGTTCATGTTTTGTGAAAATGGCAGTTCCGGAATAACCTTTCTTTTCAGCGTAATTCCAATACTGGTGGTAGCCCGGCAAATCCAGTTCAATCTGGCCCTCCTGTAATTTAGATTCCTGAATACAGAAAAAATCAGCATCGATTTCATGGAAAAAGTCTAAAAAACCTTTCTGAACACAAGCCCGCAGACCGTTTACATTCCAAGATATAAATTTCATATGAAAAATCTCCAATCTTAAATTTAATGAAAAAATATAGTATAATATCGATAGATATGATACGCGCCGAAGTGCGCATGGGTCGCCCACGCGACAGCATGTGCGAAGCACATGGTATAATTATACTGTCAAATAAGAAAAGAAACAAGTTGAATATAAAGGAAATAGAGAATTAAAGTGAGCTACAAAAAAGAAACGATTTTAGAATGGTATCAAAAAAATCATAGATATATCGATGCACCCTGTAACGGAAAAGGAAATTGTGGCCGGTGTAAAATAAAGTTTTTATCAAATCCGCCTTCTGCAAGTCGAAAAGATTTAAGACTTTTAAGTTTTGATGAGCTGAAAGAAGGGATTCGTCTTGCCTGTACCACAGAAAAGACAGAGAGGGAGGATTTTGTGCCGGTTGGCTCTTTTTTACAGCAGGATATTTTTGTGCCGCAGATGGAAGAAGAGATAACAAGGGGCGGGATAGAACAGGAAACAGAATTTGGAATTGCTGTGGATATAGGAACGACAACGCTTGCAATGAGCTTGATTGGACTGAGAAGTGGAGCATGCTATTCTACAGTGACACAGGTAAATCACCAGCGCAGCTTTGGTTCAGATGTGATTTCAAGAATTCAGGCAGCAAACGAAGGTCATCTTTTAGAAATGAGAGAGTCTGTCAGGCTGGATTTGATAGAGATGCTGCGGGTTGTTATAGAGAAAACAGGAATACAGCTAAAGCAGATGACAGAAATGGCAATTGCAGGAAATACCGTGATGTGCCATTTGTTACAGGGATTTTCCTGCGAAGGACTGGGAAGAGCACCTTTTAAAACGGTGTCAACAGCATTGGCGAAAATGGAATTAAAAGAATTGTTTTCTGACTTTCGGGGACTGCCGGAACAGAAAGCATTTTTAGAAAAGCTGCAAATAAAAGTTACCATTCTGCCTGGTATTTCCGCGTTTGTGGGTTCGGATGTGACTGCCGGAATTTATGCCTGTGAGATGGATTTAAAGGAAGAATGTCAGATGCTGATAGACGTAGGAACCAACGGAGAAATGGTGATTGGGAATCAGAATGGCTTTCTGGCAGCGTCTGCGGCCGCAGGACCGGTTTTTGAGGCCGGTAATATTTCCTGCGGCATGCCGGCGCAGACTGGGGCTGTTTCACACATCAGATACCGTTTGGAAAAAAATGCAAATGAGGAACCGCTGCTAAAATGGGAATGCCGGATATTGGGATCGGAAGGAACAAAAGCAAAGGGGCTTTGCGGAAGCGGCTTAATCGATTTGGTGTCAGAGCTTTGGCGGCTTGGAATCATTGATGAGAATGGTACATTTTGTGAGCCGTATTTTGAAAATGGATTTGCTGTACCGGTAAAGTGTAAAGAGACGGAAAAACAGATTGTTTTATCGCAGACAGATGTCCGGGAATTGCAAATGGGAAAAGCCGCAATCAGGGCAGGAATGGAACTGCTTATGCAAAAAATACAGCCGGAAAAGATTTATCTGGCAGGCGGCTTTGGAACAGCGATTGATAAAAATGCAGCGGCAGGGATTGGATTATTTCCAAAACAGTTTTTAGGGCAGATTGTACCGGTAGGAAATACGGCTCTTTTAGGTGCAAAAAAGTATCTGTTAGATAAAAAAGGGGAAGAGAGAATCACTCGGATTGCAGGATTGGCAAAGGAAGTGTCACTGGCGAAAGATTCTGATTTTCAAGAAAAATATATACATTTTATGCAGTTTTTGGTATGATAAAAAAACAGGATAATAGTGAGTTGCAGGTCATATATGAACAGTAACGAATATAGGAGTTTTTACATCAGAAAAAACAGATGCCTGAAATCGCTGACATACCAGTAGTTATTATTACTGCGGATGATACAACAGAACAGCAGATTGACACGATGCGAATGGGGGCTGATGAGTACATTGTGAAGCCATTTATACCAGAAATTGTAATCCGGCGTGTAGAAAATGTTTTGGATTCTTATAGAAGTATCCGCAGAATGTCACAAAAGTCGGTAAGAAAGAAATAAGGATAAATTTTTATGAAGAAAGAGATAATTTTTCAAAAATTAGAAAAATGGGGCTGTGATATAAATGGTGCGATGGAGCGTTTTTTAGAAGACGATGAATTATATCTAAGCTGTTTGCAGCTTGTGGTATCAGATTCTAATTTAGAAAAGCTGGGGACAGCTCTGAAAGAAAAAAATGTAGAGCAGGCATTTGATTATTCGCATACCTTAAAAGGAGTTTTGGCAAATCTTGGATTAACACCGATGTTTCTTTTGGCAGAGCAAATCGTAGAACCGCTGCGAAAGGGTTCGGCGGAGAATCTTTGGGAGCAGTATGAAGCACTTTTAGGTTCAAATGAGCAGTTAAAAAGTATTTTAGGGATTGTAGATAAGTGAAGATTTATTATGCAAAAATAGAGCATTTGTCAGAAAATGAGAAAGAAAAAGCACTAAGCCTTCTACCCAGAGAACGTGTGGAGAGAATCAGACATATGAAAGCAGAAAAAAGCCAGCAGCAAAGCATTACAGCCGGTCTTTTGTTGGAATATGCTTTTCGCGAAATGGGATTATCCGGAAAAGAGCTGACATTTTTAAAGAATGCAGACGGAAAGCCTTATATCAAAGAAGTTTCAGAGCTTCACTATAATCTAAGCCATTCGGGAGAGTATGCTGCATTAGTAATGGATACGTATCCGGTGGGGATTGATATAGAAGGAGCACATGAAGGAGGACAAAAACTGGTAAAGCGTTTTTTTTCAGAAGAGGAAAAGAAAATATTATTGAATCACTGGAGTGAAGAAGCGTTTACAAGATTTTGGACGAGAAAAGAGAGTTATTTAAAGGCAGTCGGATTTGGAATGCGTATGCCTTTAGATGGTTTTTCAGTCCATGAGGAACGAGTGCAGATAAACGAAAAAATGACGGCTGGTATGGTAAGTACAGAGGATGCTTATTATATAGAAAGTTTCCAATTAGAAGGCAGCTTTTGGCTGTCTGTATGCAGAAAGGATGTTACTATCAGGGAAGCTGCACCTCAAATAATAGAATTAAGAGAGATAATAAAGGGTAAAGAAGATGTATGATGAATTAACGGCAGAAGATATTAAAAAGATGGAAGAAGAAATCGAATATCGTAAGCTGGTGGTAAGAAAAAAGGCATTAGAGGCAGTAAAAGAAGCAAGGGCACATGGTGACCTGAGTGAAAATTTTGAATATCATGCTGCAAAAAAGGATAAAAACCAAAATGAAAGCCGGATTCGTTATTTGGAAAGAATGATTAAAACGGCAAAGATTATATCAACCGATTCCGCAGCGGATGAAGTAGGGATTAATAATACAGTAACGGTTTACTTTGAAGAAGATGACGAGGAAGAAGTTTACCGGATTGTAACGACTGTCAGAAGTAATTCGCAGAAGAATCTGATTAGTAATGAGTCTCCGATGGGAAAAGCTCTATTGGGGCATAAAGTCGGCGATAAAGTGGAAGTAAAGGTAAATGAGAATTATTCTTACATTGTAGAAATACGTAAAATAGAAAAAACAGCAGATGAAGGAAATGATAAAATCCGCAGTTTTTAATTTTATAGGCACATTTTTATGAGAAATGAGGGAAATAGAGATGAAAAAACCAGAAGAATTAAACCGTCTTTTAACGGAAATGTACAGAGATACAAGAGCAGGAAAGCTTCATTGGAATCTTCAGGTAAAGACCACAGAGCATAATAATCCGGCAGAAAAGCCTGTGGAAATAGAAGATGGCATTGCATGGACAATTGATGAATGTTACGCTGCGTATGAGTGCAAATACAAAGGAGAGGATTTTTGCATGATTACTTATGAAATGATAAAGACAGCAGGCGAAAAAGTGATGACAACAAATCTTATTTTCCTGCCGCCTATGGGAATCCGTGTATTCCATTTGCAGACATTGCTGCCTTATGCAATTCCGGCATCCCATATATTGGCAAATCAGATTCATAAGCTTTGGGAACTGTTATTGATGCAGTATAAAGCAGATAAAACAAGCGTACATTTGGATGTGATTCCGGGAACGCTTACAATAGTAGAAGATTAAGGAATGATAAAAGGTCTGTGCATTTTCGGCGCAGACCTTTTAGAGTATGCTAAGATTTTTTTGTCTTTGCTGCCAAGGCATGAAACAGGCTCTGTGGGAGTGAAGAACCAAAAACAATCCCAAATACAATCGAACCTGCAACAATCACTGTTTCAGCACCATATTTTGCAAACTGATCCATTTCATGGCGGATAAAGTAATAGGAAGTATAGTAAATACCTGCTCCCGGAACCAATGGGAAAATACCGGGCAGTAAATATACGGTTGCAGGATGCCGTTCAATTGCTGCGAAAATGCGGGCTAATAAAGTTAAAGTAAAGGATGCTGCTAAATTGGCAACAGCGATGCTGCCATTGTTATTGATAAAAAATACATAAACAATCCATCCTGCTGCACCGGTTAGACCGCAGAGTGCTAATTGACGTTTTGGTGTGGAAAATAAAACCGCGAAGGAAAGCGTTGCAATAAAGCTTACTATAAATTGCAGTATCATAAAATTGCACCTCCCGGAATTAATTGATAGATTGTAATTACGGTACCGACACCTACGGCAATACAAAAAGCAGTAAGCAGGGCATCCATTAGATGTATTGTGCCGGATAGATAATCTCCGTTAAATAAGTCACGAATGGATGTGGTAAGTGCAATTCCAGGTACAAGCGGCATGATTGTACCAATTATAATTTTATCATATAAAACAGGCAGCCCAAGTGTTAAAATCAAAAGGCTTAAGGTGGTTACAAGACCGCTTCCTAAGATATTGGTAATAAATTTGGAGACAGCCTGTTTTTTGATGCAAATTAAAAATATCTGCAAAATCATTCCGACAAAAAAAGCGGCAATAACATCTAATAAAGTTCCGCCGAATAAATAGGAAAAACAGCAGCAGCCCAGACCACAGAAAAAAATCTGTATATGATTGGAGGGTACCGGAATGGATTTGCATTCTTTAAGACGCTTTTGTGCTTCTTCAAGGGAGCATTCTTTAGAGCAGAGCTCTCTGGAAAGCTGGTTTAAAGCTGCGACACGTCCTAAGTGTACAGAACCTAATGGAACATGGCGAATCACACTGCATGCATCATCGGTATTTTCATTTGCACTGGCAAAAATACCATTTGAAAGTACATACACATCACAATTTTTAATATCATAAGCTTTTAAAATATGCATCACAGTATCTTCTACACGATATACTTCTGCACCATTTCGTAAAAGTAAATCACCAATTTCTACTGCGATATTTAAAACTTCTCTTGTTTTTGGCATAAGAAACCTCAATCTTTTTTTGTTCTATGTCCAAAGTACCATGTTTTTCGAGAAAAAGCAATCTATATTATATGGATAATCGTTTAAATTTTTGGGAATGCTAGGATAGAAAATGTTAATAAGAAGATGGAAGTGAGGACATATGAGCATAAAGAAATATCGAGTTTATTTAATGGCAGTAATATTGCTGGCAGTTATAATTGGAGTATTGTCTTATTTTTATTTTTCAGAACAGGACAAGTCTTATAAAGATGGCATGCTGGTATGGAATGAATATGTTTTAGAGGAGGAACCCGGGTGAAAGACTGCACGCTTTATATCAAAATAGATCGAAATACCTGTGTACAGAAAGCAAAAGTGCTGCTTTCTGATATTGCTAAAATAGAGTGCGAGAGACAGGATATTTTACGAAAAGTAAAAAATATTGTGGTATATAATTTTGATGCGAAAAAGAAAAGCGGACATTTTCACAGTGCAGTTTCTGTATCCATTTTAAAAATAATCGAGCTGATTCATGAAGTGAGCCCGGGAAGTCTGGTGGTAAATGAAGGGGAGACCGATTTTGTAATCGAATATCAAAAGCCAAAACAGCAGAACGAATGGCTGGATAAAGGAAAAACGGTGTTTTTATGTATTATTGTATTTTTCGGATCAGCTTTCAGTATTAATGCATTTAATAATGATGTCAGTATTGTGAAAATTTTTAATCAGTTTTATTATCAGGTAATGGGAACTATGCCGGAAGGGATTTCTGAACTGGAAGTCTGTTATTGCATCGGGCTTGCGATTGGAATTACGGTATTTTTCAATCATATAGGTTCTAAGAAAATCACAAAGGACCCAACACCTTTGCAGGTAGAAATGCGTAAATATGAAAATGATTTGGATATGACTTTTATCGAGAATGCCAGCAGGAAGGAACACAATATCGATGTGGATTAAGCATCTGTTTTTAGGATTATTGGGGTTGGTTTCAGGAGGTGCCATTGCAGCAGGAACGTTTGCATTCGTAATGATTATCGGGGTGGTGCCGAGATTAATCGGAAAAGCGCACAGAGCAGCAGGAACCATTTGTTTTGAAAATTGTATTATTTCAGGAGCAGTTATTGGATGCATCTGGTCTGTTTTTCCGGAGATTTCGATTCCGTTTGGTCATATCATGCTGGCAGCATTTGGGTTAAGTGCAGGAATTTTTGTGGGCTGTATCGCGATTGCACTGGCAGAAATTTTGGATACATTTCCGATTTTATTCCGCCGTGCACATGTAAAGCAGGGCATGTTTTGGATTATCTTATTTCTGGCATTAGGGAAAACCTGCGGTTCGTTTTATTATTTTTTGGTACGGTAATAGAAATTGACTTAAGAGAAGCTGTAGGATAAAATGTTACTGTTTAGATATTTCTTATCTGGAAGTAACAATAAAAAGATAGCGTGAGGAAGAGTAATGACACCATTAATAGCAAGACAAAGTGTAATTATTAAATGCAATATGCAGAAAGCATATATATTGGGAAACTATGAATATTATTATGGGGCAGGAGTTGCCGGTAAGGTTTACGGATTTGAAATTCCGGAGGATATTCTGCCGTCAGAGCTGGCAGAACTGCTGTCAAAAGAACTTGAATCTGTGCAGACAGGAAATGAGCAGGAAGCATATTTGGTTTCTATTTTAAAGGAATATGATCCCGAAAATCGATACGATGAACAGATGAAAGAGCTGCTTCTTTGGGGAAAAGAAGAAACCTGCCTGTGGCAGGTTTCTGTTTCGCGCTAGGAATCAGCTGCTTCTTCCATTTCTTTTGTATAAATACTATATTGATTCTTTCCTTTTGCTTTTGCATCGTAGAGTGCTACATCAGCCTGATGATAGAGGGTATTCCAGTCAGAATTCAGACTGCCGAATGCGAGACCGAAGCTGCCGGTAATTTCGCTCCATTCTTCTTTTTCTAAGGAAAGTGCAGAAATTGCGGTACAGAGCTTAGCAGCTACTTTTTCCGCAGTTCTTTTACTGTTTACATTTGTCAGATATACAATAAATTCATCGCCGCCCATTCGGCCTACAATATCTGTCTGGCGGACAGAATTCGATAAAACTCTGGCGACTGCTTTTAAGAGAAGATCACCTTCATCGTGTCCATAATTGTCATTGACAGCTTTGAAGTTGTCTAAGTCCACGGATATGAGCGGACAGACCAAATCTTTGGACTGTTTTTCTTTTTCAAAAGCGAATGTAATCTGAGCCTGTACGGCACCCCTGTTTAAAATGCCGGTGAGTGCATCTGTTTCAGACATACTCTGAATTTTGCGGGCTTTCCGCTTGTGAAGTATCAGCGCAATAAGGAGTGCAATTACTGCAATTGTAGAAACTAGCATAATAATGAAAACGATGGTTTCAGGGTATGCGTAAAGAATCGTTTTGATAGAAAATTCATTTTCATAAAGTGTATGTTCTAACACAATGGCTGATATTTTTTCATTTGAAATACAGCGCAACCCTTTATTAATGATGCTAAGCAGGCGCGGATCGGCATCTTTGGAAATTGCCAGACATAAATTTTCATTTATATTTGATATTTTTGTTGCGGTTAAATTGCGGTATGTGATATTGGATAAATGATAGTTGGCAATATAGTAGTTCGTAAAAGTATAATCTGCGTCACCATTTGCAACTGCTTCAATACATTCTTCTGTGGTATCAAAATAAATGATATTTTCGTATTCATGAGATTCCACAATCTGGGAAGTTATATTAAAATTGATCGGAAGTGCAACACATTCTTTTCCGGTTTCATGATTTTGGTTATCAACCATTACAATGTAGCTGTTTAAATAAACAGAAGAAAGGTTTACATTGTTGCGTTCGCCCCAGGAATAATCATGAGAAAAGGCAGATAATATCTGTACTTCTCCGTGGTTTAAGCGGCTAAGTGATTCTGTAAAGTTGTTGGAAGCTTTATAGATAAAGTTCAGTCCGGTGTAGCCTTCCAATAATTCGATAATTTCAGCAGAAATACCTTCTAATTCTCCGGTTTTTGGATTTGTATATTCAACCGGCTCCCAATTCGGGTCCGCAGAGAAATAGATATCCGGATTTTCTTTAATATAGGCCAATTCATCTCTGGTAAAATGTGGCGTTGGATCTAACAAAGCGCCTATATTTTCTTGAAATAAATCGTACTCAAAATACGGGAACATACTGCGGATAATTTCCTGTGCATCCCCTAGCTCCGTTAAAATATCATTTCCCTGCCATGTTGCGAAATACAAAGGGGTATTATCAAAGTGGGCAATTGTTCGAAAAAGATTATTATCGGAAACTCTGATACTATAAATAGCATCTACTTCTCCAGTCAGCAGTGCATGTTCAAGTGCCTTGGCAGAAGAATATTCTTTTTGATGGATAGTAATATTCTGTCTGGTACAAAGCTCATCAATGGCTTGTAACTGGGAGGAGGTTGATAAAACTCCCACGGTCATATTGTTAAAATTTTGATAATCTTCGTAATAAATCTCATCACTTTCACTTGGTACATAAAATCGATACTTATAATTTAAAATCGGAATAGCAGAAAAATCCATCTCAGCAAGACGCTCTTCGGTTAATTCAATGCCGCATACTAAATCAATTTCCTGATTTTCAATTAAAGTCAGACATTCTTCATAAGAAGCATCTACATATTCATAAACCCAGCCGGTATGCTGACTGATTTCCTGCAGATAATCATAGTAATATCCATGATAAGGATGTTCGTCATATTTATAAGTGTCATCTTCCAGCGGAAAATAGCATACACGTATTACCTCATTTGTGTCAGCATGACAGGGAAATGGGGATAAGATAGAAATAGACATTATAACTGTAAGAAAAAAAGTAATTATTTTTTTCATTGTTTTTCTCCGTAGGTATTCATTATTATTGCATATTATACTACATTTTCCTGTTTATCAAAAGTATTTTTCGGATATTTTCGGAAATTGTGTTACTATTCGTATGAACAGTAACTAATTGTATGAAAAAAGAGAAAAAGCGGAATACTAGTAAAAAGGAGGGAATATAATTATGGCAGAAACTTCACAGCAGCTAAAGCAAAAGCAGCAGGAAAAGTATCAGGAATATGTAAAACAGGTGACGCCTACGCATAATCTTTGGCTGAATATGGCAAAAGCTTTTGTTATGGGCGGTATATTTTGCGTGATCGGGCAGGTGATTCTAAATACCTGTGAAGGATATGGTCTGGATAAAACGACAGCCGGAAGCTGGTGCAGCCTGCTTCTGATATTATTCAGTGTACTATTGACGGGATTTAATATTTATCCTTCGCTGGCGAATTGGGGCGGTGCAGGAGCATTAGTGCCTATTACAGGTTTTGCAAATGGTGTAGCGGCCTGTGCCATTGAGTTTCAAAAGGAAGGGCAGGTTTTTGGCATTGGCTGTCAGATTTTTAGAATAGCAGGACCAGTTATATTATATGGAATCTTTTCCAGCTGGGTACTTGGATTTGGATATTGGATTTTAAAGTTTATGGGGGTAGTTTAAGTATGGAAAATAGAAAAGATATACCAATGGGATTAGTGTTTCAGATGTCACTGAATGAAAAAGCAATGGAGAATTTTGCGAATATGACAGAAGAAGAAAAAAAACAGGTAATTGAGACGGCAAGAAATGTGACTTCAAAGGAACAGATGAAAAGTATTGTATCCGATTTGGCTGGGTTAAGCTAGAATAAAAAAGAGTGTGCTTTGCACATTCTTTTTTATTAGGGGATTGTTTTTGGAGATTGACAAGAAATTTATATCGATGTATAAATATTGTTTGAAACAGAAAATAAATTGAATTGCTGTTTGATTTTATTATAAAATATAAGGCACAATGAAAGGGAAATAGCATGGAATTATGTACTAAGGATAAAAAGGAGTTTTTAGAACAGATAGATTTATTTGTACTGGATATGGATGGAACCTTTTATTTGGGTGACAAAATTTTAGAAGGTTCCTTGGATTTTTTAAAGAAAGTGGAGGAAGCAGGTAAACATTACATTTTCTTTACCAATAATTCTTCAAAGTCTCCGGAGAATTATATTAATAAACTGGCAAAAATGAATTGTCATATTGGACGTGACCAGATTATGACATCCGGTGATGTGACAATTGAATTTTTAAAGAGAAACCGAACTGGACAGAGCGTTTATCTGGTGGGAACACCAGCATTAGCAGAAAGTTTTGAGGAAGCAGGAGTGCCTTTAGTGACGGAAAATCCTGATATTGTTGTTATCGGTTTTGACACAACGCTTACCTATGAGAAGTTAGAACGTGCCTGCACCTTTATCAGAAATGGTGCAGAGTTTTTGGCAACACATTTGGATATTAACTGTCCGACAGAGGATGGTTTTATACCGGACTGCGGAGCGATGTGTGCATTGATTTCTTTATCGACAGCCAAAGAGCCGAAATATTTGGGAAAACCATTTAAAGAAACCATGGAGATGGTACTTGCAAAAACCGGTTTCGAGAAAGAAAAAGTTGCATTTGTAGGAGATCGTATTTATACCGATGTTGCAACCGGAGTAAAAAATGGTGCAAAGGGGATTCTTGTATTATCGGGTGAGACAAAACTGGAAGCAGTAGAGGCGTCAGAAGTAAAGCCGGATGCTGTTTTTGAAAGTATTGGTGAGATGGCAAGGTATTTGTAAAAAATTTCTATTTGTTAATACGCGAAAGAAACAGGGAAGTTGATTAGCGTATAAAAAATGGGCAGGAATTTCCTGCCCAAAGCTTTGTAAAGGATGAAAATTAAATATCAGCCTTTTCCTTAAAATCTTCTGTGCTGCCAGCACGAGCAGCAAGTTAGGAATGCTTCTCCAACGCCGCCTCTTCATGCTTAATCTCCCAATGAATTAAGAAAGTCAAAAGTCCGCGCAAGAGAATTACCGCACCTAAGATACCCAATTCTTCCCAATCTCTTACGACAACGGTTCGAAGCACTTCACTTCCCATTTTAAATTCCAGAGAAAGTGCAATTCCCTGTGCTAAGTCCAGTCTCAAATTGGAATCATGCCGAATCCAGCGCAGGAAACATTTTACAGCAGTAAAAACCAGTACGATGATGCCAAACAATTCTAAAAGAATGGTACAGAGTTCTACGGTGTACAGTAAGAATAATTCTATATTTTCAATAAAAAGATGCATTGTATAAACCCCCTAACATGTAGTAATATTATAGGTAGCTATTGTAGCTGTTCAGAACAGGTCAAAACACTGGCTGTTAAAAATAGTTCTCTGATTATTATAGAGCCTTTATTTGAGAAGGACAAGGGAAAAAACAAAGATTAATAAATATTAAGAGATAGATAAAGGAAGTTTATAGCATGCAAAATTTAAAACCTTCATGCAAGGAGCGTTTTGCGCCAGCCGCAGAAGCAGTAAGACGGCTGGCAGAAAAGAAGGAAAAAGAAAAAATCGTAATAGCAGTTGATGGAAGGTGTGCCAGCGGAAAAACAACCTTGGGCTATTATTTGCAGGAAATGTTTGATGCAAATTTATTTCATATGGATGATTTTTTCCTGCAGGCACATCAGAGAACCGAAAAACGTTTGGCAGAAATTGGCGGGAATGTGGATTATGAGCGTTTCCAGTCAGAGGTACTTACACCATTATTAGCAGGTGAAGATATCCTATACCGTCGGTTTGACTGTAAAAGTATGACACTTGCAATGGAAGAACGGATAGAAAAACGGCGAATCAATATCATAGAAGGGTCATATTGCAGAAATCCCTATTTTGGAGATATTTATGATTTGAAACTATTTACAGATATTGATATAGAAAGTCAGCTTCGAAATATTCGAAAACGAAATGGAGAAGAAAAACTTTTGGTATTCAAAGAACGCTGGATTCCAAAGGAGGAAGCGTATTTTGCTGCATTTCAAATTCAGGAACAAAGTGATATTGTGATAAAGTGGAGAAAAATAAAATGATTTATACAGTGACGTTTAATCCATCTTTAGATTATATAGTGACGGTAAAGAATTTTACATGCGGAGCAATTAACCGTACTTCGGATGAAAAAATTTTTGCGGGCGGTAAAGGAATTAATGTATCGATGGTGTTAAAAAACCTGGGACAAAAGACAACGGCGTTGGGCTTTTTGGCAGGATTTACAGGAAATAGAATAGAGCAGCTGTTGGAGGAAAAGGAGATTTGGACAGATTTTATTAAGGCAGATCGGGGCATGTCGCGCATTAATGTAAAGCTCCGTTCCCTAAAAGAGACATTAAAACAGGAAATAAATTTTGAACAGGAGGAGGCAGCTGCACGGGAAAAGCGGTATACACAAGAGGAAACCGAAATCAATGGGCAGGGACCTTTTATTACAAAGGCAGAGATTGCTGAATTATATAAAAAACTGGATGCTCTTAAGGCAGGAGATATCCTGGTTTTGGCAGGAAGCATACCGTCTATGATGCCGTCCACAATTTATATGGATATTATGGAGTATCTGCAGGGCAGGCAGATAAAAATCGCAGTAGATGCTTCCGGTGATTTATTAAAAAAAGTACTTCCATACCAGCCATTTTTAATAAAGCCAAATAATCATGAATTAGGCGGACTTTTTGGTGTAACATTGACAGAAAAAGAAGAGGTCATTCATTATGCGAAAAAGCTAAAAGAGCTGGGGGCAGCAAATGTGCTGGTGTCTATGGCAGGAGCCGGTGCAGTTTTAGTGGCAGAGGATGGAAAGGTATATCAGGCGAAAGCACCAAAGGGAGTTGTAAAAAATTCGGTGGGAGCCGGTGATTCTATGGTGGCAGGCTTTTTGGCTGGTTATATGGAGACAGGAAGTTACAAGGAAGCTTTTAAAATGGGAATTTGTGCCGGAAGTGCTTCTGCCTTTTCAGAGGAACTGGCATCGAAAGAAGAGGTATTAGCATTATATGAGAGCATATCTGAATGATAATTGGTTTTTTGCGGAGTAGTTTACAGAGAATTTGCTCGCAGAAATGGGACAGGGTATGGAGCAGGTATGGGTGGTACTTATATTAAGACTACAGGACAAAGCGGAAGATTTACAGTAAAGGCAGGAGGAGCTATGATAGCACAGAATAATCAAATTTTTGTACTTCAGACGACACATACTACATATGCATTTCACGTATTGCCGTCAGGACAGTTAGAGCATTTATATTATGGCCGTAAAATCAGAATCAGAGAGCCGATTACAGAAGAAAGCATAGCTGTATTGGCAGAAAAACATGCTTTCCCACCGGGAAATTCAAATGGTTACAACAAAGAATATAACAGCTTTTCTTTAGAGGATATGCGTTTAGAAATGTCTTCTTATGGAAAAGGCGATATTAGAGAACCTTTTATAGAACTTATTCACGGAGACGGCAGTTATACATCGGATTTTGTATATCACAGTTTTTCTATTACAAAAGGAAAAGAAGCATTTGAAACGCTGCCGGGTTCGTATGATGAGACAAATGAAGCAGGGCATTTATGTGTTACTTTGAAAGAGAAGAATACAGATTTGTTTTTAGAACTGCATTATTATGTTTATGAATCCTGTGATGTGATTACAAGAAGTGCCCGTTTCCTAAATCACAGTGAAGAAACGGTAAAATTGACTCGTTTGATGAGCACACAGTTGGATTTTGAAACAGCAGATTTTGTAATTTCAACCTTTAATGGGGCATGGGCGAGAGAAATGCGGCGGGTAGATACACCGGTTTCTATTGGAAAGCATGTAAATGCTTCTTATGCAGGTGTTTCTTCAAACCGTGCAAATCCATTTGTGATGTTAAGCCATGAGAATACAACAGAAGATACGGGAGAATGTTACGGATGTAACTTAATTTACAGTGGAAATCATTATGAAGCAGTAGAGGTAAGCTGTCATAGTAAGACCCGGTTCGTGTCTGGCATTAATCCGCAGTCGTTTTGTTTTGAGATTCTTCCGGGTGTCTGCTTTGAAGCACCGGAAGCAGTTATGACGTATTCTCATGAAGGATATAATGGAATGAGCCAGCATATGCACAAGTTTGTAAATGAGCATATCATCAGAGGCTGCTGGAAGAAAAAGGAACGTCCGGTATTGTTAAACAGCTGGGAGGCGGCCTATTTTGACATTAATGAAAGAAAGCTGTTAAATCTTGCGAAAGCAGGAAAGGCTGCAGGTATTGAGCTTTTTGTTATGGATGACGGCTGGTTTGGCAAGAGAGATAATGATACCTGTTCTTTGGGAGACTGGTATGTGAATAAGAAGAAGCTGCCAGGTGGTGTAAAGAGATTATGTGAAAAGGTAAATGCGCTGGGACTTGATTTTGGCATCTGGGTAGAGCCTGAAATGGTAAATGTGGACAGTGATTTATACCGTGCACATCCGGAGTGGACCATGGATATTCCAGGAAGAGAGCATTCAGAAGGACGTAATCAGAGGCTTTTGGATTTGGGCAGAGAGGATGTCCAAAATTATATTATCGAAGAAATGAGCAAGCTGTTTGGCTCCTGCAATATTGCTTATGTGAAATGGGATATGAACCGTATCGTATCGGATTATTATTCAAAGGAGCTTTCGCCGGAACGGCAGGGAGAGGCGGCACACCGCTATGTAGTAGGTCTTTACCGCTGTATGAAGGATTTGACAGAGCGATTCCCTAAGATTTTATTTGAGGGCTGTGCTTCCGGCGGCAATCGCTTTGATTTAGGAATTTTATGTTATTTTCCGCAGATTTGGGCAAGTGATGATACAGATGCAATGTGCCGCACGGAAATTCAAAATGGCTATAGCTATGGATATCCAATGTCAACAGTGACAGCGCATGTGTCAGCCTGTCCGAATCATCAGACACTGCGCAATACGCCGCTGGAGACTCGTTTTCAGGTGGCTTCCTTTGGCGTGCTGGGATATGAATGTAATTTCTGTGAGATGAGTAAGGAAGAAATGGATTCGATCACAGATCAGATTCGATTATATAAAAAATGGCGTAAGGTATTGCAGTACGGAAGCTTTTACCGGGGCAGAACGGTGTGTGATGCATTAAAAGCGAATGGCAGCCGTGGAACGGCCAGTGTATTAACCAGCGGAGCAGGAAATCTTACTGAATGGACCTGTGTGTCAGAGGACAAAAAGCAGGCAGTCGGATTGCTTATGCAGAAGCTTGTGGCACCAAATGTGCAGTTTGATTATTATAAAGCAAAGGGATTAGATCCGGAGGCAGAATATCGTTTTAGCAATCGGGAATTGGAGTTTAATATTAAGGAATTTGGAAGCCTAATCAATATGATAGCACCGATCCATATTAAGCAGGATTCTGTTGTGCACAATCTGATTTCTAAATTTGCAAAGATTTCCAGTGAGAAAGAAAATGCGGCAGCATATGGAGATGCGCTTATGTATAGTGGTGTACATTTAAAACAGGCATTTGCAGGAACCGGATATAATGGAGAGGTAAGACCATTTCAGGATTTTGCATCTCGTATGTATTTTATGGAAGAAATATCAGAGGATAGTGAGGAAGTAAAAAATGATAAGATTTAACAGTGATTATACAGAAGGATGTCATCCGGCTATTTTGGAGCGTCTGGCAGAAACAAACATGGAACAGACACCGGGTTATGGTGTAGATGAGCATTGCAGACGTGCAGCAGAATTGATTAAGGCAGCATGTAATGCGCCAAAGGCAGAGGTACATTTTTTAGTAGGAGGAACACAGACAAATGTAACAGTAATTGCTTCTGCTTTAAAGCACTATCAGGGAGTGATTACAGCGAATACGGGGCATATTAATGTACATGAAACAGGCGCATTAGAGGCCTGCGGCCATAAATGTCTCGTGCTTGATACAAAGGACGGCAAGCTGACAGCAGAAATGATTGACAGCTATACAAAGGCGCATTTTTCAGATGACAGCTTTGAGCATATTGTACAACCGAAAATGGTTTATATTTCGAATCCTACCGAAGTAGGAACGATTTATAAAAAAGACGAATTAAAGGCAATTTATGAGATTTGTAAAGAAAACAATCTCTATCTTTTCATGGATGGAGCAAGACTGGGCTATGGTCTGGCTTCCAGAGAAAATGATTTAACATTAGCAGATATAGCAGAATTGACGGATGTATTTTATATTGGCGGAACAAAGGTAGGGGCGTTGTTTGGAGAAGCAGTGGTGATTACAAATGATGAATTGAAAACGGATTTTCGTTACAATATCAAGCAGCGTGGCGGTATGCTTGCGAAGGGACGCCTGCTGGGGATTCAGTTTGAAACCTTATTTGAAGAAGACCGATATATGGAGATTTCCCGTCATGCAGCCCGTCTGGCTGAAAAGCTAAAGGATGAGTTAAGTGCAGCAGGTGTAGCGTTTATGATAGATTCTCCATCAAATCAGCAGTTTCCAATTCTTCCAAATACCGTTTTGGAGGAGTTGAGAAAGAAATATTCCTTTGAGTTCAATGGAAAAATGGATGAAGAACACAGTGCAGTTCGCTTCTGTACCTGCTGGGCGACAAAGGAAGAAAATATAGATGCACTTATAGCAGATGTTAAAGCAATGCTGTAAGAAAGCGTTTATTAATTTTATATATTCCAGTATTAGGAAAGAGAAATTATGACAGATAAAAAGAAGATTTTATTGATTGCCACTGGGGGAACGATTGCATCGAAGCGTTCCCATCATGGTCTGACCCCTCAGATTACACCCGAAGAACTGATAAGCTATATTCCGCAGGTGGAGGATATTTGTGAAGTCGAGACACTTCAATTGCTGAATTTAGACAGTACGAATATGGAGCCAAAGCACTGGGTATTAATGGTGCAGACCATTCGAAAGCATTATACGGAATATGATGGTTTTGTAATTGCCCATGGTACCGATACGATGGCCTATACGGCGGCAGCTTTGTCTTATATGATTCAGTATTCCGGTAAACCAATTGTAATTACAGGTTCTCAGAAACCAATCGATATGGAGATTACAGATGCAAAGTCTAATCTGATCGACAGCTTTTTGTATGCGAGTGATCCGGAATCACAGGGAGTACAGCTTGTATTTGATGGAAAAGTGATTGCAGGAACTAGAGCGAAAAAGGTACGTTCTAAGAGTTATAATGCTTTTTCCAGTATCGATTATCCGTTTTTAGCTATCATTCAGGATATGAACATTATGCGTTATATCCCCATGCTTCCTTATAAAGAGGAAGTTCAGTTTTATGAGAAAATGAACGATAATGTATTTTTGCTGAAGATGATACCTGGGATTCGCGCAAGGGTGTTAGAGAGTGTGTTTGAGCATTATGACAGTATTGTAGTAGAAAGCTTTGGTGTGGGCGGCATACCAAAGTCTATTTCGGAGGATTTTTTCAAGCTTTGTCAAAAGTATCCGAAAAAGCTGATTGTAATGGCAACACAGGTAGCGCACGAGGGAAGCGACATGACTGTCTATGAAGTAGGACGGGATATTAAAGCAGAGTGCCGTATTTTAGAATCTTATGACATGACCTTAGAATCCGTGATTGCAAAATTGATGTGGCTCATGGGGAATAAGGATTTAGAGAAAGAGAATGTAGAAGATATTTTTTATCAGAGTATTAATTATGACCTGGTTTTTAGGAAAAGCCGGAAGTAAAAAAGAGTGTGGTAAAGCCAAATAATATTGGTCTTGCCACACTCTTTTTTGAAGAAATGTTACGGCATCTCTACAATTGTCACATCCGTAGCATCTTCAATAATCATTTCTGTAGAGAAATTACCGGAATTTACAGAAGCATCTGTGTTCGTTCCTGTAGCTGCATCATCCTTACCTCCGCAGGCGCAAAGACTGCAGAGTAAAAGTGTAAGTGCTGTAATATAAGCGATTCGTTTCATAATTATCATTCTCCTTTATCCAATATCATACAAATTGGTATTATAGATCAACAAATTTAAATGCACAAGGAAATGTTGTGTATCCTTGCGCATTTAAAAATGTTACTATTATTTTGTAAGCAGCATCATAATCTTATTACTGCGTTCTACGAATTTGGTCATTGCATCAACTGATAACTGCTGATTTGCAAGAACTGCCAAATCGTAAAGCTGTTCACAGAACATTGGAACATGTTCAGAATCTTTGTTTTCAAAGATATATTTAACGAGAGCATTGTTTGCATTTAAGGTAAGGGTCTGGTCAGCAGCGAACATGCTCATGTCCATGGCACCCATGCCGTTCATGGCATACATTTTCATCATATCCTGCATACGTCTTCCTTCTTCGGAAAGAGTGATGATAGAAGAAATGCTTTCGTTTTTGAGTTTTTCAACCTTTACAGTTAATTTATCGTTATTTAAAGCTTTCTTGAATACTTCTGTTAAAGTATCTGTTTCTGCCTTTAACTCATCAGCAGAAGTTTCATCCTTTAAGGATTCTGTTAAATCAGCATCGATACGCATGAATTTGTAATGCTCGTTGCGCTGTTCTAACTGTGTGATGAAAGAAGTATCAATGTGGTGGTCTAAGATGACTGCCTGCATATTCTGTTCTTTGAACAGCTTGATATACTGACCCTGTAATACCTTGTCTGTTACATAGTATACAACCTTGCGTTCATCTTTTTCTTCATCAGCAGCTTCATTTTCTGTATCTACAACTTCCGCTTCGATTGGATTGCCGTCTTCATCTACTGCTTTTGCCTCTTCTTCTTTTACTAATAATTCAGGAAGAGTGAGATATTCATCCTCAAGGTTTTTGAAGAGGATATAATCATTCATTTTATCGCAGAATTTGCCGTCTTTTAAACAGCCGAATTTAATAAATGGGCTGATATCGTCCCAGTATTTTTCATAGTTTTCTTTTTCTGTTTTGCACATACCAATGAGTTTATCTGCAACCTTCTTGGTAATGTATTCAGAAATTTTCTTAACAAAGCCGTCATTCTGTAATGCAGAACGGGAAACGTTAAGTGGTAAATCAGGACAGTCGATCACACCTTTTAAGAGCATTAAGAACTCTGGAATAACTTCTTTAATGTTGTCAGCGATGAATACCTGATTGTTGTAAAGTTTAATGGTTCCTTCGATAGAATCATATTCTGTATTAATCTTAGGGAAGTAGAGAATACCCTTTAAGTTGAATGGGTAGTCCATATTTAAGTGAATCCAGAATAATGGTTCTTTGTAATCTAAGAATACTTTGCGGTAGAATGCTTTGTATTCTTCTTCGGTACAGTCTTTCGGATTCTTTGCCCAAAGTGGATTTGTATCGTTAAGTGGAACCGGACGTTTTACAATTTTTAATTTTTCTTTTGCAGGAGAAACTTCTACGATTTCTTTTTCACCGTTTTCATTTTCTTTTTCTTCTGTCTTTGCTTCTTCATGAATTTCTTCTACAACAGTATCAGTGTCAAGCTTGTCTGCTGCATCAATTGTTTCATACTGTGTTTCAGCATTTGCCTTTGATAAGAAGATTGGGGTAGGCATGAAAGAGCAGTACTTTTCAATGACTTCTTTCGCACGGTATTCGTTGGCAAACTGTACACTTTCTTCATTTAAATATAAAGTGATTTCTGTACCAACACCTTCTTTGATGCCGTCATGCATTTCGAATTCTGTGCCGCCGTCGCAGGACCAGTGAACTGGTGTTGCGCCTTCTTTATAAGAAAGGGTATCAATTGTCACCTGATCTGCTACCATGAATGCAGAGTAGAAGCCTAAACCGAAGTGGCCGATAATCTGGTCATCGTTGGCTTTATCTTTATATTTTTCGATGAAGTCTGTTGCGCCGGAGAAAGCAATCTGGTTGATGTATTCTTCTACTTCATCTGCGGTCATACCAAGACCATTATCGATGAATTTTAATGTTTTTTCTTCTGGATTTACAATAATCTGAATTTGAGGTTTGTAGTCAGCTGGAAGCTGGTATTCACCCATCATGTCTAATTTTTTTAATTTTGTAATTGCAT
>CAYYZV010000010.1:24092-26138 GCA_964476275.1 uncultured Roseburia sp. | reverse complement strand
TCACTCGTACCTCGTAAACAGTAACGATTCGCAGACTCATTTAAAGTTTTGCTGCGCAAAAGGAGTCTGCTCACACCTGAAAATCAGATATTGTATTTGCCTTACAAATAAAATCGTATTATTTTTGTGCAATTTTCCGTATTTACAGTTCTTTTTTATGCATTTTTATTTACAATTCTTGTTTCGTATTTACCTGTTTCAATGTCGATATATCTTACAAATAAAGATACTTTGTTTTCTTCGTTTAAATTTTCCCATACCATATTTGTGAAAGTATCGATATCACCGTCTAATTCCACCCACTTTGGTTCGCCTTCAAAACTTAGAAGTGGATTGCCATCACCCATATAAGTATGGATAAAATGAGCTTCCCCTGCGATTGGATTTTCGTATGCAAATGTATAACGGTTACAAGCATCCGGATTACCATTATTGCTCTTTAAAATAGACATTGCATAATTGTATGTACCTTTTTCGATATGCATAATACCTGAAATTCTTGGTGTATAGTTTGGAGCATCCGGTTCAAACTCTCTTGTACGAAGAGCCTGTTCAAATGTCTGCTGTTTATCCATTAAGTCATAAATTGTATCTGTCTGGTCGCCATTTGTAACGATAGTCTTATTACCAAGAACACGTACCGGTGCATAGATAATTAAGCTTGGATCACTAAGCTTTGAAGGATCAAAAGCCTGTGTACGGATACCTTCGCCTTCTTCAACGAATACACGATTACGGCTGTTTTCACTTCTTCCCATGATGAAATATGCTGTCACTGCATGTTTTCCATCTTTTGATTTACCAATTACAATTCCGCGTCCTGGATAAGAATTTCCAGCTAATTCCTCTTTTAATGATAATAACTTCATAAAATAATATCCTCCATTAATAAAAAGAATGTGCCTTCGGCACATTCTGCGCCACTATTATAAAATAGAGTTGAAAAAATTTCAACCCTATTCTATCATCTATAATTCATTTTTACAATGTCTATCGTTTATTAGCCTCATGAATTTATTTACTTAATATTATAAGAAATACTTATTTCTATAGAAATCTATATTTTTATCCAATTAACACTTTCTTTCCCTCAAATGCAAATCCATATTTACGGATTCGCTCTGGCGGAAATTCCTTTGCAATAAGGGCAGTTTCATACTGTTCTTCCCAACCTTGAACCAACCTCTCTCATACCTGCTATTTCTTTTTACATGGTTCATGCAGACACAAAAAATCCACTATACAAATGCTTCTCTCATTAGTACAGCGGATTTCCTATTAAATTACTATAATTTTTAGTTTTTAAAGCTATGTATTGGTGCCGGAATACGTCCGCCGCGATTTATAAAATCATCACATGAGAATTTATTTACCGGCATAATTGGCGCATAACCAAATAATCCGCCGAATTCTACACTTTCGCCAACGCCTTTTCCAATAACAGGAATCAGACGGGCTGCTGTTGTTTTCTGATTAATCATACCAAGTGCCATTTCATCTGCAATAATACCGGAAATGGTAGTTGCCTTTGTATCACCCGGAATTGCAATCATATCCAAGCCCACCGAACATACGCAAGTCATTGCTTCTAATTTTTCTAACGTAATTGCACCAGCCTCTACTGCATTGATCATTCCCTGATCTTCGCTGACCGGAATAAATGCACCGCTTAATCCGCCTACATAAGAAGACGCCATAACACCGCCCTTCTTTACCTGGTCATTTAATAAAGCTAATGCGGCAGTAGTTCCCGGAGCACCCGCATATTCCAAACCGATTTCACAAAGAATATCTGCCACACTGTCTCCTACTGCAGGAGTTGGTGCTAAAGACAAGTCTACAATACCAAATGGAATACCCAGCTGTTTTGACGCTTCCTGTGCTACTAACTGTCCTACACGAGTTACCTTAAATGCAGTCTTTTTGATGGTTTCGCAAAGAACCTCAAAGTTCTCGCCTCTAACCTTCTCTAAGGCTCTCTTAACAACACCCGGTCCGCTGACACCTACATTAATGATAGCATCTGCTTCTGTTACTCCGTGGAAT
>CAYYZV010000010.1:0-24082 GCA_964476275.1 uncultured Roseburia sp. | reverse complement strand
GGAATGCACCTGCCATAAATGGGTTGTCATCCGGTGCATTACAGAATACTACTAATTTCATACAGTCAACCGAATCTCTGTCTTTTGACTCTTCCGCTACCTCTAATAAAATTTCACCCATCAACTTTACAGCATCCATATTGATACCTGTTCTTGTAGATGCCAAATTTACAGAGCTGCATACACGTTCTGTACTGCAAAGTGCCTTTGGAATGGAACGAATGAGCATCTCATCTGCTGTTGTCATACCCTTACAAACTAATGCAGAGTAACCGCCAATTAAGTTTGCACCTACTGTAGCCGCGGCTCTGTCTAAAGTCTTTGCAATTGTCACAAAATCTTCCGGCTTCTTACATGCAGCACCGCCTACTAAAGCAATTGGTGTAACCGAAATTCGTTTATTTACAATCGGAATTCCGTATTCACGCTCAATCTTTGCACCGACAGAAGCCAAATCTTTTGCTACTGTTGTAATTCTGTTATAAATATTCTCATTTAACTTATCTAAATCAGAATCAATACACTCTAAGAGACTGATTCCGATGGTAATGGTACGCACATCGAGATTTTCGTGCTCTACCATGTTATTTGTCTCAATAACCTCGTATCTGTTTATCATATTTCCTCTCATTCTGCCGTCATAACGGCAAGGTATCTGCTTTTGCTGGCATTAAAATATACCGTATGCACTACTAAATACGGTGCATCATATCAAAGATTTCTGCTCTCTGACACTTGATAGAAACGCCAATTCCTTCGCCAATCTTATTCATTTCTTCCTGACAGTCTGCAAAAGAAATCTCTGATGTGCTTCTGTCTACAATCATCATCATATTAAAATATCCTGAAACGATCGTCTGGGAAATATCTAAAATATTAATCTTATTCTCAGCAAGATATGTACAAATCTTTGCAATAATTCCTACTGTATCCTTTCCAACTACCGTAATAATTGTCTTCTTTGCATTATTTTCCATAAATATCCTCCGTTAATATATTAATAAATCCTGCAACTATTCAGAGCCAAGCTCGAAAACACTACGTGTTTCCTCACTGTGGCTTCTCGCCAAAGAAATTTACATAAAAGCATTCTTTCCTGCAAGCAGGAATTATGCTTTTTATGTAAATTGCCTTGGCTCTGAATAGCTAGCATATTATCTTAGCACAAGTTTTTTCAAAATGCAATATGGCAGGATGCCTGATGCCTGTCTGCCACATACATCGGAAAATCGTTTGAATGATATGGATTTTCTCCCATATCTACCTCTACCCTTACTGTTTCGTAAGCCAGCTGCGGATAATTATTCTCCTTGCTCAGATGTCCTAATATTGCCGCCTTAAAATTATCATGCAAAACCTCGCCTAATAATCTGCCGCAGTTTTCATTGGACAAGTGCCCTCTGTCTCCTAAAATACGTTGTTTTAAAGGATAAGGATATGGACCTAGTTCCAACATTCTTACATCATGATTTGCCTCTAATAACAATGCATCCACATTTTGCAGCTTCTGCACAATCCTGTTATCATAATAACCCAAATCTGTCATCACTGCGGCTGTTTTCTGCCCCTGTCTTATTTTATAAGCAACCGGTTCTGCCGCATCATGGGAAATTGCTATTGGTTCAATCGTCATATCGCCAATCACAAGTTCCTGTTCCGGTTCAACCTCATGAAACAACAACTCATCAATCCTTCCAAGCGATTTCATATGCTTTACCGCTTCAATCGTCCCCTTCGTTCCGTAAAGAGGAATTCCATAGCGTCTCGCCAGCACACCTAAGCCTGCCACATGATCGATATGCTCATGTGTAATCAGTATTCCCTGCATTTCAGAAGTTTTCAAACCGATACTATTTAAACCTTCTTCAATTCGCTTTCCGCTGATACCGGCATCAATTAAAACATGTCCATTCTCCGTACCTACATAGATACAATTTCCGCTGCTTCCGCTTGCAATGCTACATAATTCCATAAAAATTAATTCTCTTTCCAAGCCAGTTTAATCTGGTCACCATTTTTCAAAACAGCTGTATACTGTGCGTCTTCTCCGTTTAACTTGGTAATAATACCACGGCCGCCGCCAGCTTGTAAATCAAAATTATAATAATCAAACACATCTACAAAAATGTATTCACTTTTTCCCGACAATACAATCGGTTCATTGTTTACAAATACCTGAATACTATGAATCATTCCTTTTTCTTTGTGGGCATCTGTTTTCTGAACTTCTTCACTTGTCCTGTATTCCTCTTCTTCTGTATACTCACTGTCCTCTGCCGCTGCATAACCCAGTGATGTCCATTCCAAAGTAAAATTGTCATATACCGGTGTATCCATATCCACACTACGGTTATTTACAAACACATCTTCTGTCATATCCACTTCTACATCCATGAATTCAGCGATCTGTTCCACTGTATAATAGCCGCGTATTTCAATTACATCACCATCGCAAATCTCATACGCTCCCGGTTTTAATTCACCATTTACTTCCACACACTTTGGACAAGTGATTCGGCTTCCGTTTACAATAAAATTTAACTGCTGTCCTTTATATTCTTCTAATTTTTCAATACGAAGTACAGCATCTGCCCCCTGTGTCGAACGCTCAATTTCAATTTCACTATTTGGCTCTAAGCGAGTATTCATACCAGCTGGTTTTCCATTCATTGTAATCACTGCTGATTCGCCTGCTCTGCCTCGCTCTACCTTATCAATTCCATTAATTGTATAATGAATCTCCTTTCCTCGCTTCGGGAAAAGATCTTCGTTGCTTAACCCCGCCTGTAATGCCGCATCTACAATCGTCAGTCTGTTATTGTTATAAAGCTTTACGCGTTCTCCATTTAAACGAACCATAATAAAGCTATTCTTCTGATGATAATAATTCATACAGATACCGATTGGTGTAACCAGAAGCGGATCTTTCTTAATATCCGGCTGTAAGAAGGTAACTTCCTGTAATACCTCTTCACCTCGCAAGGCCACACGTTCCTTTAAAATGCCAAGCTTTTCTGCCAAACTTTCCGTATAACCATGAATTTTACCGCCGCCGCCTACAATAAAGGCCGCACTTACGGACTTATCTCCATTTAATTCCTTAATCTTAGCTGCAACTGCTGTTGTCATACGCTCTACCGTCGGCTCTAACAATTTCCAAATTTCTTCTGCAGAAATCGTATGTTCAAGCAGCATAATATCTCTGTATGTAATCTCACCGCCTTCTGTACTGGCCAGTTTGATTGCCTCTGCTGTTTTAAAATCAACCAAATATTCCTGCACAATTAATTCTGTAAGCTCATCACCTGCAAGCGGAATCATACCATATGCCGCAACACTGCCGCCTTTTGTTACGGAAATATCGGATGTACCCGCCCCAATATCTACCAGCGCAATGTTTAACATACGAAATGTTTCCGGAATCGCAATATTAATCGCAGCAATCGGCTCTAATGTCATGCTTGCCACCTCAAGCCCTGCCTGTCCAACTGCGGAATAAAGACCATCTACAACATCTTCCGGTAAGAAAGTTACAATAATATCTTCACTGATTCTTTCTGCTTTATGATCTTCCAGATTGGAAAATGGTTCACCATTCAAATAATATTTCACTACGGTATAACCTACACAGTAAAATTTATACTGCGTATCATTTTCCTCTTTTAAAACCTGCTGTGCCTTTTCTATTCCAAGCAAATCCAGAGTATGCACATCTGCAGCTGTAACAACACTTTCTTCCGGATACTCATACTCCACACTTACTGTAACTGTTTTTAACACACGGCCGGCAGCCGCAATACATACTTCTGTCAGCGGCTGTTTAATCTGATCCTCTAATTTTTCTTTTAATTTTTTAATGGTTCTGGCAACACGTCCAATATCATGAATCTGTCCATCAATCATGGCTCTGGTCTCATGCTCCATAATGCACTGAGCCTGAATGATAAAACTGTGTTCATCCTCTAAGTACCCTACTGTACCTACTACATTTCTTGTTCCAATATCTAATCCAAATACAAATGGCTGTTCCATTCCCACAACATTCTCCTTTTTTCTATCTGCATAAACCTCTAAGGCTTTGTCTATCTGTAAAAAAGTTTCCGACAAATCTCCGTTATTGTCAATGGTAACTTTACACTTTTCCCGATAAATTTGTTCTGAAAGCTGGCTGGCAAAAATCTGATTTACTTTTTCCTGTGAATATCCCCTGCTTTCCATCAATCGTTTTTTCCGTATATCAGGAAGTGCATAAATATACCAGAGTTCATCGCAAATCTCATCATAATGCTCTTCTATCAGCAATGCTGCCTCTAAAACTAAAAACTCCAGCTTTCCTCTTGCTCTTTCAAACGCATACTGCTGCTTTACATACTCCTTTACCGCGGGATGGACGATTGCATTCATTTTCAGACGATTTTCTTTCGAAGAAAAGATAATCTTTGCGAGCTGCTCTCTGTTAAATTCACCATTCGCATCTATCAGATTTTCATACATAAAGGTTCTTACGATTTTCCGATAACACCGTGTTCCCTTTTTCATCAAATCATGTGCAATTTCATCCGCCAGCATGACCCTGGTATTTTCTTTTTCACTTAAATATTTTAAAACCGCCGACTTGCCGGCACCTACACCGCCGGTAATACCTATAAACTTCATATTTTATCTCCACCTTATTTGGCTTGATACCAGTTCTCTCCGGTATGTGCCTCCACCTCTAACGTAACTGCAAGTTCGGCTGCCTCTTTCATTCCATTTACTAAAATTTCTTCTACTTTTTCCACTTCATCCTTAGCTGTCTCAATCAGCAATTCATCATGTACTGTTACTGTTAAACGGGATTTCAATCCCTGCTCAAGCAATGCATCATGTACCCGATTCATGGCAATTTTGATAATATCCGCCGAAGTTCCCTGAATCGGCGCATTCATAGCCACACGCTCTCCAAAAGAACGCTGCATAAAATTACTGCTGGAAAGCTCCGGAATCGGACGGCGTCTGCCAAACATCGTTGTTACATATCCTGTTTCCTTTGCATCTGCCACCAATTTATCCAAAAATAATTTTATCTTTGGATAGGTTTCAAAATAACGTTCAATATACTCTGCTGCTTCTTTCTTCGAAATACTCAAATCCTGACTCAATCCAAAGGAACTGATTCCGTATACAATACCAAAATTGACTGCCTTTGCATTTCTTCTCTGTAAATCCGTCACCTCTTCAAATGGAATGTGGAATACCTGAGAAGCTGTAATTCTGTGAATATCCTGCGCTTGTTTATAGGCTTCAATTAACTTTTCATCTCCCGACATATGCGCTAACACACGAAGCTCAATCTGAGAATAATCGGCATCCATAAAAACAAATCCCTCTGCCGGTAAAAATGCCTTACGAATCAATCGGCCAAGCTCGATTCGAATTGGAATATTCTGCAGATTCGGGTCTGTACTGCTAAGACGGCCTGTAGCAGTAATTGTCTGGTTAAAATTCGTATGAATTCTGCCATCTTCTGCAATAAACTGCACCAATCCATCTGCATAAGTAGATTTTAACTTTGCAAGCTGTCTGTATTCTAAAATATCTGCTACAATTGGATAATCCGGCGCCAGTTTCTCCAACACTTCCGCAGCCGTAGAATATCCGGTTTTCGTTTTCTTTCCATATGGAAGTTCTAATTTTTCAAAAAGAATCACGCCAAGCTGCTTTGGAGAATTGATATTAAACACTTCTCCTGCTGCTTCATAAATCTGCCCTTCTAATTCCTTAATACGAACTGCCAGCTTATCACCATACTCTTTTAAATCCTCTGCATCCAAAATAATGCCCGCGGCTTCCATATCTGCCAAAGTAAATACTAACGGCATTTCTATATTTGTAAAAAGAGAATACATTTCTGTCTCTTTTAATTCTGCTTCCATGACCTCCCTGGTCTTTGATGCCGTATATGCCTGATAGCAGACATATTTTAATGCCTCTTCCTGTTTTTCCACAAAAGCTGCTTCTACACTTAATTTTCCTAATAAATCCACTCTGGAAGGTATCATAAGGCCGGCATAATCCTTCGCCAAATCCTCATATGGATAATCGCCTTTGAGCGGATTCAAAAGATACGCCGCAATCACTCCGTCAAACAGATTTTCCAATCGAAGCGATCCATTCTGCTTCTTTTCTATCATTTGAAGCCACTTCAACTGCGGCTTTAAATTTAATGTAACATAACCAGCTGCCTTGCTTTCTGCCAAAAGAGAAAGCAGCACATCACTTGTCAATTCTCCATCACATTTAAAAAAGTAAGTATCCTCTTCGCCAAAAGAAACTGCCATTCCAAAGAATTGGTTTGTCTGCGGCACTGCAAAAAGACTCATCTGACCTAATTCTTCTATTACTCCGCTTTTTTCTTCAAATGGGATTACCTGAAATGCGCAAGTTCTTCCTTTTATTTTTGCAAAAAGCTTTTCTGCCTCTTTTTTATCTGTAATGCATTTAAAATACTCTTCTGCCTGATTCTTCGGTGCACTGACCTCAAAGCGGCTAAGCAGATGTTTAAATTCCAGCTTTTTGCAAAGGAGATAAGCCTCTTCCGTATATAAATCAGAAATCTGCTCCATTCTGGCTTTCGTAATATCATACTCGATTTCTGCATTTGTCTCAATTGTAGCAAGTGTCTTGCTCATCTGAGCCATATCATAATGCTCTTTTAAATTTTTGCTGGCTCTTGGAGGCTTCACTTCATCGACATGCTCGTAAGCATTTTCAATGCTCTTATATTGCACAATTAAATTAGTCGCTGTCTTTTCTCCAATCCCCGGCACTCCCGGAATATTGTCCGACGTATCTCCCATCAATGCCTTTACATCAATAAATTCAATCGGACTCACCTGATATTTTTCCAGTACATCTTTTGCATAGTAATCTTCAATTTCCGTACCTGTTTTCTTTGTCTTAGGAATACGGATTTTAATATGATCCGTTGCAAGCTGCAGCAAGTCTCTGTCACCGGAAACAATCGACACATCTATTCCTGCTGCTTCACTTCTTTTTGCAATGGTTCCAAGAATATCATCCGCTTCATAACCTTCCTTTGTCACCACTGGAATCCCCATGGCGCTTAGCATTTCCTTCATAACCGGAACCTGCTGTCTTAATTCCTCTGCCATTGGCTTTCTGGTGCCTTTGTATTCTTCAAACATTTTATGCCGAAAAGTTGGTGCTGACAGGTCAAAGGCCACAGTCAGATAATTGGGTTTTTCCTCTTCTAAAATCTTAAATAAGATATTTAAAAATCCATATACCGCATTGGTATGAAGCCCCTCGGAATTGGTCAAATCCGGAATTCCAAAAAAGGCTCTGTTTAAAATACTATGTCCATCTATCAAAACCAGCTTTTCGCTCATGTCATTACTCTTCTTTCTATAATTAATTATATCGTAACAATTCAGAGTCAAGCTCGAAAATTCTTCGAATTGCCCTGGTTCTGAATCATTCTATTAAATTGCACGAGTGTAATGCTTTAACCACTCATTTTCTTCTTTCGTCATATACGGAGAAAGCACGCGGTGTACCATCTCATGGTATGCATTTAACCGCTTACGTTCTGTCTTTGTCATTGCTTCCGGATCAATTGCGTCCAAATCAATCGGGGCATAAGTAATATTTTCAAAATACATGAACTGGCCATATTCATTCTTCTCTCCCTTGTGGCAGACCAATTCATTTTCCGTACGGATGCCATATTTTCCTTCTAAATATACACCCGGCTCGTCAGTGGTAATCATACCTTCTTCTAATGTGCCGCTGTCATTTCGTTCCGGCACCACTCTCCAGCGGAATCCATTTGGCCCCTCGTGAACGTTTAATACATAACCCACGCCATGTCCTGTTCCGCATTTATAATCAAGATTCAAATCCCACAGCGGGCCTCTCGCCAAAATATCTAAATTTAGACCGCTGCAGCCATATAAAAACTTCGCATTTGCCAAATTCAGATTGGAACGGCAGACTGCAGTAAAATGCTCCCGCATTTCTTCTGTAATCGGTCCTAACGCCATCGTTCTGGTAATGTCCGTAGAACCTTCGTAATAATGTCCGCCGGAATCTACCAGGAAAAATCCTTTTGGTTTTAATTCTGCATTGGACGCTTCCGTTGCCGAATAATGCATCATCGCCGCATTTGATCCATAGGCTGCAATTGTATGAAAGCTTGGCTCAATAAAGCCTTCCTGCGCTTTTCTGCAATGTTCCAAATACTCAGATGCCGAAAGCTCTGTCATTGGTATCTTTCCCACATTTGTCTTTAACCAATACATAAACTTTGTAAATGCCACACCATCTTTTACATGCGCATTTCTAGTGTTATCCACTTCCGTCGGATTTTTTACGGCACGCATCCACTCTGTAGGATTGGACTGGTTGATAACTGCTGTCTCTTTCGGCAGACTGCTGCAAATCCGATAATTTACCGTACTTTCATTCAAAAGCACCTTTGCTGTATTTGGAATCATTTTCACATATTCATAAATCGCATCATATGGTTTTGTTGTAATCTGATTTTCTGTCAGATATGCCTTTATTGCCTCATCTAACACTTCTTCCTGTAAGAACCAAATACATTCTGTCTGATTCAATACAAGATAAGACATGACAACCGGCACACAGTCGATGTCATTGCCTCTTACATTCAAAAGCCATGCAATATCATATAAACAGGTCAAAATATGCGTATCTGCATCTGCTTCTGCCATTTTTGCGCGTACTTCTGCCAATTTCGCCGCCGTACTCTTACCGGTATATTTCTCTTCTAACACAAATGGCACAGACTTTGCCAAAGCCGGTCTGTCTGTCCAGATGAACCCCACTAAATCTTCTTCTACATAAAGTTTCGCATTCTTTTTTTCTGCAACGGCAGCTAATTTCCTGCCCCAACTGTTATTAACCACTCTGCCGTCAAAGCCAAGACAGCCGCCTTCTTCCAGTTTTCTTTCGATATACTCTTCTATTGCAGGAACCCCTTCCTCTGCCATACGGAATAAGGTAACTGTCGTTCCTTCAAGCTGACGTTCTGCCTGCACAAAATAACGGCCGTCTGTCCACAAACCTGCCTCTGTCTGTGTAACGACTGCTGTTCCTGCGGAACCGCTAAAACCTGTCATATAAGCTCTTGCTTTAAAATATTCTCCAACATATTCTGATTCATGAAAATCCGCTGTTGGAATGATATAAATATCAATTCCTCTTTTTGTCATTTCGGCACGAAGTGCCTGTAATCTGTCTGGTATCATTCTTTTACTCCTGACCTCCAAACGAAAAGAATTTCGTATCAATCTCAGGATAGCTCCGTTTCAGCGAAATCGGTCTGCCTGACCGATTTAAGAAACAATGCGAACTGGTTCCGGTTGCCCGCAGCTCTCCTGTTAATTTATCTGTAATGCGGTATTCAAATTCCAATTTGATACCATTATATTTTGTAATTTTCGGTTCAATTATGACAGTATCTGCAAAGTGTGTCATGCTGTGATATTCGCAAGACACAGACAAAACCGGACTGATAATTTCCATCTCTTCCATCTGCTTGTAGGAAAGTCCCACCTGATCCATCAAATCAATTCTTGCTTCCTCCATCCAGCGGATATAGTTGGAATGATGAATAATCCCCATCTGATCTGTCTCATAATATTTCGCATTATGCTCGTATGGACGGATAAAAATATTGCTGTTCCCATCATTTACATTAAAAACCTTTACTTCATTTGCCATAAAATCACTGCCTTTCTAAACCTTATTCGTAATTATCCAGTACCTTTATAATTACAATTCGCAAATCAAGCTACTCTATTATAGTATAGTGGATTTCATTCCTCTTTGCAAACCCCAAAAAGAGAAGCCCTGATACAATTCTTGAGTTACTTAATTCAATTCGTACTATTATTCATGAAAAAAGCAGGATACTTTTTTCTCCTGCTTTTACTACACATTTCTCTATTCTTTTCCAAGACTCTCCGCAAACGCCGCATTGATTTCTGCAATTTCACGCTCACCATTAATATAATCACGGTACATATCCCACAAATCAATCTCGCAGTCCTCTAACCCGTCATCTGCCGGAATCCACGCTCTGATAAGTGCAATTCGTTCTTCTTTTGTTGTATCTTTAATTAATGTACTTTTCATTTTTTTCCTCATCTTTCTCTGCTAACTTTACCATACACCGCTTTTTAAAGAAGCATACCCCATATTTCATAATCTCCTGATAACCATCCTCAAGAAGCTCCTGCTCATACTGTAAGGTTTCTATCTGTGCCAGTGCCTCGTCACATCCCTTTTCCAGCTCACTGAATTTCGATGCAACCTTTATTTCTATAATAATTCCCTTATCTCCATCTTCATAATCTTTCATAACGATATCGCTTCTTCCCTCTCCGCTTTCGCGGTTTGATAAGACTCGATACTTCTGAACGCACTTTAAAATTCCGGCAAGAAATCCATGGTAATAATCTTCTTTATAATCAAAAAAACTAATCGTATCCATTAACTGGGCAGATAAAAACTTTGCAAATGCTGTGCAGTCTCCACCTTCCATTGCGTTCAGTAAAGGTGCCATGTCATTTTTCCGTATTTTCTTATCAAACCATGTTAAAATTGTATTTTTATAAATATAGGAAATTTCTGCGTTTGGAACTGACATAGCAAGATACTGTATTCCGCCCTCCTGCCTTTCTCCGCACTTTTTCAAATATCCGGTAAAAAACAGAAAATTCCACAGATTATCCTGTGAATCATATACATCAGCATATGTGATATCTTCATGAATTGGCTTCTCAATCGTTCCTCCATCAAGAAGCTGTTCAATCTCGCCCCTCACCTGTGTATCTGCACGTTCTACCAGCTCACGCACGATTCTGTTCGAAGAAGTATTTGACCAGTATGGCTTGGCAAATTCCGTAGTACCATCCACAATGTTATACACAAAGTTAATCACACTCCACGGATTGTAAACCTCTGCCTTGCCAAACAAATATCCGTCATACCATTTTTTTGCCGTTTCTTTATAATGACCGATTTCATAAAAATCCAGCATTTCTTTCACTTCCTCCGGCACAAAACCGAAATACTCACCAAAACCTTTACTTAATATAGAAATTACATTTAAATTATTCAGTCCGATAAAAATACTTTCCTTACTGATTCTTAAGCACCCCGTCACGACTGCAAAGGCAAGATGGCTGTTTGTTTTTAACACTGACTCAAATAAAGACCGGATGAATTTTATCATCGGATCATAAAATCCTTCAAACCATGCATTTTCTAACGGCACATCATACTCATCTATCAATATAACCGCCCGTTCCCCATGATAGCGTTCCAGACAGTCAGACAAAAATTCAAGTGCTGTTGTATACCTTTGATATTTTGCCCTTTCTCCCATGATATCCTGATATACTGCCTTTTCCTCCTCCAGCAACACATCCGAATCCAAAACATATCGGTGCCTGCGGTACTCCTTTGCAATCTCCTTTACCAGATTTGCATATGCTGTTTCAAAATCCGGCTGCTTTGCTGATTTTAATGACATCTTAATCACCGGATATTTCCCTGCATGACAAAGATACTCCTCTCCTGCATTCATAATTTTTTTCCCTTCAAAATAATGCAGGTTGTCAATTTTCTTTCCTTTTAAATCCCGCTCGTCCTCAAAAAAAGTCTGAATTGTGCTAAGACCTAATGTTTTCCCAAAACGTCTTGGTCTGGTAATCAAAAAGACTTTCGTCTTATTATCCAGCAATTCCTTCATCAATAATGTTTTATCCACATAATAAAAATCATCGTTTATCATTTCACGATAATCTTCTATTCCGATTGGAATCCGTCTTCTCAGCATTTCTTCTCATCTCCCATGCTAAACATTGCCCTCTTTTCTTTCTTTTATCTACAAATCATCTTCTTCTAATTGTTTTATTAATTCATCCGGTAAAATCACTTTTACGCTGCTGTTTTCGAAGTCTTTTATATTTCTGGTAACAATATAATCCATGCCTTTTCTGTAAGCCACTCTTTCTACCACTGCATCCTCATAATCTGTAACTGGCGAAGCGATAGCTTCCATACAGTCCGCGCCGGTTACTTCTAAAATTCCCATGAGCGAATACAATTTTCCCATAACCTGTTTTGCACTTTGTGTATTATGAAGATATTTTCTGACCAAATAATAGATATCTGTTGCTGAACTTGCTGTAATATACATATCCACGATATGATTTGCACCTAACAAAAATATCTTTTCAGCACTTTCATTCCATGGTTCTCTTGAAGTTAATGCATCAATGATAACATTCGTATCTACAAGAATCTTCATTTATTCAGTACCTAACCTCTCTTTTTTTGTCTCATCCAAATCAGCATCCTTTGGAAGAATCCCAAACAAAGATTTTGCTGTTTGCACCCTATCCTGATATGGATTTGTCAGTTTTGCGACTACCTTTCCATTTTTTGTAATAAATACATCTTCTGTTGCTGATAAAAGTAAATATTTACCTAAGTTGTTTTTTAATTCTGTTGCTGTTATAGACATGACATCACATCCTTTCTTCGTACATAACTATTCAGTGCCTTCATAGTTACCTTCGTACTATTATTATACTCTATTCGTACGATTTCATCAATAGTTTTAGCTAATAATTTCTGTCAACAATATGCGTATCAGAAAAGGGAAATCGTCAACGATTTCCCTCCCGTTACAATACAAAACTCCATTGAAAATTGCCTTCGCAATGGAATTTTTGCACTATTGAATAGTTACGAATAGTTACAAATATTCTTTTATCTTCTCGATCACATATTTCTGCTCTTCCTCCGTCAAATCCGGATAAAGCGGCAGACTTATCATATGAGCATACAGTTTTTCTGCATTTGGACAGCACACCTGTGCATATCCATGCACCTGATAATATGGATGCTTGTAAACAGGAATATAATGCACATTGGCATGAATCCCTGCTTCCTTTAATTTATCATAAACTGCTTTCCGGTCAGGAACCTGTACTACATACAGATGCCAGCTGTTGTGACAGCCGTCCGCCTGTGACGGACAAATAATTTCCTCTATTCCTGCAAACGCTTCATTATATCGCTTCACCAGCTCCCGTCTGCGTTCCACAAAACCATCCAGCTTCTTCATCTGAGAAACACCTAACGCACACTGGATATCCGTAATCCGGTAATTGTAGCCTAAATCCAGCTGTTCGTAATACCAACCGCCTTCGTTCTTTGTCATCAGCTTTTCATTTCTGGTAATGCCGTGACTGCGGAATAATACCAAACGCTCATATAACTTTTCATCGTTCGTGGTAATCATGCCGCCCTCGCCTGTTGTGATATGCTTTACCGGATGAAAACTGAATATCGTCATATCGGACAGAGTGCCGATTTTTGTACCCTTGTAATCAGCTCCTAAAGCGTGTGCCGCATCCTCAATTACCAGCAATCCATGTTCCTTTGCAATCGCATGAATTTCATCCATTTCACAAGGCTGTCCGGTAAAATGCACCGCAATAATTGCTTTTGTTTTATCCGTAATTTTTCTCCGAATATCCTCCGGATCGATATTATAGGTATCCGGCTTAATGTCTGCAAATACCGGTGTCCCGCCGCAATATAAGACACAGTTCGCGGATGCCGCAAAAGTTATCGGTGTCGTAATCACTTCATCTCCCTCATCAATCCCTGCTGCAAAACACGTCGCATGTAATGCTGCTGTGCCATTCGAAATCGCCACTGCATACTTCGCTCCGGTATAATCACAGACCGCCTTTTCAAAAGCCGAAACAGCCGGCCCGGTTGTTAAAAAATCTCCACGCAGTACGTCCACGACTGCCTGAATGTCATCTTCATCAATTGATTGTCTGCCGTATTGAATGTTCATATTTCTTGTTCTCCTTTTATTCTTCTAATTCACTTTCGTCAAATTTCACAAACATTTTTTTACTATCTATCATTGCTTTTCCCATCATGTTACCATGACAGCATAATGTTACTATTCTCAGTAACGATTGATAATTGAATATAGACTTTATACTATGGTATAATATCACTAACGAAAGGCGGTGGTAGAAAGTGAGCGAATATATGACAGGAAAAGAAATTGTAAACCTTATTAACGCACTTGAACAAAAAGGAATGTCTGCTGAAGAAATTATTGAAATTATCAAATATGTCGAAACAGCAGACCCCAAAGACCCAAGCAACCGCAACTAAACTATGGTAACTAAATAAATCCACCTAAGGTGTAAAGTCTTTTTTATATCAAGGCATTACACCTTTGTTATATAATCTAATGCCATATTATCGCTTTAAAATTATCGTAAATACGCTGGAATTGTTTCTTGAAAAAGAAAAGATACTATGGTATAGTAAAAACAGAAAAAGAGCAACCGCCCACAAAGTGGTTAGCCTCACATGGTTATAAAATGCCTACCATGACTGGACAAGTACAATGGTAGGCATTTTTATTTTCGCTTATTATTCCTATCTATAATAGACAGGCGCAACAAGTTGCGCCCGCAATGCGATTAGAAACGAGCTACTTAAAACAACATCTATTTATACTTTTACCCATTCATAATCATCAAAAGTAATGATTCTTTTCTTCTAAACTTTTAATTTCTTTTTTATAATAATCTCTAATACAAAGTTGTATATATATTATTTTCCCTTCCTAACAAATATTATTATGCAATGAAATTACAACTGCTCAAGGTATCTGCAATACGTCTTGCTCCCTGACCATCTACCATTTGGCGCATCTTTATAATATAATTCTCCATTAAACATTCATCTTTTAAAAAATACTCCACCTTATTAGCTATTATCTGATGTATATCTGCTACTTTCCTTGCATCACCTGCATATAACATAACTTCCCGTCGTCCGGTTTCTTTGCAAAATTCCTCTTGATTCTCTGCAAACGAAAAACATACTGTTGGCGTACTACATGCACATAATTCAAATAATGTCGTTCCACCTGCAGATACCGCACACTGCGACTTCCGCATAAGTTCTCCCATATTGTAAATATTTCTTAATAATTCTACCCGTTTATCAACCAAGAGTTCTTTAAGCATCGTAGCATTAGTATTCATGCCCCCTACAATCACTTTAAACGTATAATTCCAGCAGCACGGTCTTTGTATAAGTTCTTGTACAACCTTCCCTGAAATATTATATGGGTCTGTACCACCTGTTGTAATTAAAATGCTTTTTTCTCTATTCTCAGTATCCGACAAACCTTCAAATTCACTTCGTAATGGAACATACCTCATTCCAGCCAAAACCTTTGTCTCTGTTTTCGCATATCGCATTTCAAATGTATTATCATCCGGCCATGAACCATAATGCAAAAGCATCGTAATATTATATAAATCTTTTCCCATATCATCAATATAACATGTCGGAAGGATTTTATTTAATGATTCTAAATATCTTTTAGAGGCATAGTACGAATCTACTACTAAGACATCTACTTTTTCCTCTTTTAACATTGCAACAAGAACATCTATTTCTGTCTCCAGATTATTCCATTTGGAATTCAAAATATGATATGCCAACTCGCTTTGTATTAATCGCTCTGTCATTTTCTCTTCTGCTAGATAAAAAATACACTTATTTCCACTTTTTATACACGCTTCTGCAATTGCAATACAACGCATTAAATGACCTGATGCAATATGTTCATTTGCATCAACACGAAATCCAATTATTTTTTTCATTTTGTTACTCTCACGTTAATTAATGTATCTCTATTTCTGATATTGGATCACCATACTCATAATCTTTTTTTGCACACTTTGTCATTAATTCTTTATAATACTTCGGTTTTAAACCATATACAGGACGAATGCTCCTTACATTCTCAGGAGTGAATTTCTCACCCTGCTTAATATCTTTAACCGCAAACAATGATCTTCTTCCACTATATCCAGTTTCTCTTTCATGTGCAGTCATTCCATATGTTGGTACTCCTAAAGCAAGTGTTGTATTACGAACATCTTCCACCATTTTTTTGAAATCGATCATCTTCATTGAAAATCCTTCATCAATGCTTTCATTTTCATCATCCAACTTCACATGTTTTTCAATTATTCTTGCACCAAGTGCAACTGATGTTACCGGAACCAAACTTCCCATGGAATGGTCTGATAAACCAACCGGCACCTTAAAACGTTCTATCATATCCGGTATTACTGACAAATTCATATCATCATATTGTGCAGGATACTGACTACAGCATTTAAGCAATACTACATTATGATTATTCTGTCTGTAACAAGCATCTAATGCTTCCTGTATCTCTTCTGTAGTCGCCATCCCACACGATATTACCATCGGCTTGCCTTTGCTTGCCGTATATTCTACAAGAGGGATATCCACAAGTTCAAAAGAAGCTATCTTATAAAATTCGATTCCGATACTCTCCAAAAAATCTACCGCGGTCGGGTCAAACGGAGTAGATAAAAAGTCAATCCCCACTTCGTCGCATTTCTTCTTTAATGCCCCTTGCCACTCCCATGGAGTATAAGCAGCACTATATAAATCATAGAACGTATATCCATCCCACAAGCCACCTTTAATCCGAAACATCTCTTTATCACATTTAATTGTAATTGTATCAGCTGTATATGTCTGAATCTTTACACAATCTGCTCCTGCAGCCTTTGCTTCTTCAATAATACGATATGCTTTCTCAATGTTTCCACCGTGGTTTGCAGACATTTCTGCTATAATATATACCCCATTTTGTATTTTTTCATATAGATACATACCATACCTCCTTCTATCTATAAACTACTCTACAATCAGCCGTGCATCTTCGTTAATATGCATTACTTCCTGTGCCATTTCTTCCGGTGTATCATACTCAAAAAGTATAATTCCACCATTCGCATACTTATAATTTGTAATCTCTTCACCCTCTTTGTACCAATAATACTCTTTATAAATATGTTTTCTCAGTTCATCATTAATATGAACACCTTTTACTGTTCCATTATGAGCCGGTGCAAGACATTGATATCCTTGACACTTTACCGGTATAGGATGTTTCATAAAATCCTTGTATTCTAGCCCTGTTTCCAGACGCAATACCCATTCCCCAAAATCTGTCCGGAAACCTCTGCTTAATAAATCAAGCATATTGTTACCACCGCATCGTCTTGCACTCTCTATCAAATACGGTTTTCCATTTTTAATTCGATACTGCAACCAAAATACTCCATCTGCCAAATCCAAAAGTTCTGCCATTCGTTCCGTCTCTTTTACAAGTATCTGTGTAATTTCATCGCTATGATCCGCTGGAATCGTAAGGCAATTCACTCTATATGGATTCTTAAAACTATACTCGTTGCTCGTTGAATAATACGCAAGCTTTTTATCAATTAAAAAAGTATGGAAGTCATATTGTCTTCCTGGCAAATATTCTTCTACAACAATTCGTTTTGCTTTAGACCATTCAAAAGCATATTTTATTCCAGAAATAGCTTCTTCTCTAGTTGCTGCCTCCGAAACACCCAAGCCACCGCTTCTGTCTACCGGCTTGATAATCAGAGGATATTCAATCCTATCTAAATATGCAATAGCATTTTCCTCATCTGTGAACATCTCAGACTGCGGTGTTAAGAAATGATATTTATTTACAAATTCCTTAAACTTGTCCTTTTGATGAAAAATCTGTGCAACTTCATACTTATCTCGTACACCCGGCAAACCTAGTTTTTCCGCTACATAAATTGTCGTCATAGCTCCTTCATCATTTGCATTTGCACATATTGCATCTATTTTTAATTCCTGTGCCAGTTTCAAAATTTCCCCATGATTAGAATAATCCGCTTCTACATATTCATCTGCATACTTTCTTCCCGGTAACTCTGGATTAAATCCCGTTGTTATTACATAAAATCCTAATCTTTTTGCAGCTTCTATCAACATGATTTCTGAACTGCTTCCGTTTAATAATAATAATCGTTTCACGCCATTTCTCCTACTATCTAAATATACCATCCACCTGTAATATTAACAGTTTCTCCTGTAATATAAGACGCCTTTTCCGATGCTAGAAATAGACATATTTCTGCCACATCCTCCACAGTTCCAAATCGATGCATCGGTATTAATTTTTCATGCAACTCATTATAATATGGATTATTCATTGCTGACATCTCTGTCTGAATTCGTCCTGGTGCCACAGCATTAACCGTAATTCCGTATGGTGCCAAATCATATGCCATCGCTCTTGTAAGACCAATCATTCCTGTCTTTGATGTAACATATGCAGCACATGCCGGTCCATGCTCACTATTAGTAAGTCCAACTATGGATGAGATATTGATAATACGCCCCCATCCTTTTTCCATCATCCCATTCATTACTTCTTTTGAAAAATAAAAAGCACCATTAAGATTTACATTCATCACCAGGCTCCACTGTTCAACTGTTTGCTGATAGCAGCGTATCTTCATACCTTTTTCTGCCTTTGGTGATATTCCTGCTGCATTTACCAAAATATCAATCTGCCCAAAATCCGATTGGATTCTTCGCACAGTTTCTACTACTTCTTCATAATTGGCAACATCACAGCTATATGCATTTGCAGCAGAATCTTTATTTCTACTGCAAACAAGAACTGTTGCCCCTGCTCTTTGAAACGCTTCCGTTATCGCCTTACCGATTCCTCTACTTCCACCGGTTACAACTGCTATTTTTCCCTCTAACATGTTACAGCTCCTACTATTTTATAAATAATCCCGGTAATCCTTCTGTCAAAATCGGAAATATATGTACCAAAATCAAACTAATAATATTGCACATAATGAATGGAAGTGCAGCTTTGAACAAGGTGAATGTACTTCTTTTCGTAATGCCGGCAGCTACAAAGAGACAATTACCAACCGGTGGCGTCAATAATCCAATTCCTAAATTAATGGTCATAATCACACCAAACTGCAATGGAGAAATTCCTACGTTAGTAACAACTGGAAGAAAAATCGGTGCAAATAGTAACATTGCCGGTACAAGATCCATAAAGCAACCTACCACAAATAAAATCAAATTAATTAATACCATGATTAACACCGGTCCTAATACGGATACATCCAACAACCGTAAAAGTTTTGCCGGAATACTGTCTACGTTAATAATCCATGATACAACAGATGCTACTCCTACGATAAAAAGAGCTACTGCTGATGTTCCTGCACTTTTGACCAACAGTTCCGGTAAATCTCTTAAGTTTAATTCTTTATAGCCGAACAAACCTACCAACAAAGAATAAATTACCGCTAATACACCGGCTTCCGATGCTGTTACGATTCCACATCCACATCCAATAAAAATAATTAGTGGCATACCAAGTGCCAATGAAGCATCCTTTATTGCCAGCCAACGTTCCTTCCCACTTGACTTTTCTCCATATGGATAATGTCTTTTTTTACTAATTATCACGCAAAAAATCATCTGTATTAATGCAACCAAAAGTCCCGGTATCACTCCGGCCATAAATAATGCACCAATTGATATTTCCGCACAAATTCCAAATAAACAAAGCGGAATACTTGGCGGAATTAAAATACCAATTGTAGAAGAAGCAATTGTAATTCCACCTGCAAATTCCACATCATATCCTTCTTCTTCCATGGTTGGAATCATCATTCCACCAATCGCAGATGTATCTGCTACCGCAGAACCGCTCACTCCACCAAAAAAAACACTTGCCAAAACATTTACCAGTCCACTTCCTCCCGGTATATGTCCCACAAATGCCCTACACAACCGTACCAGTCTCTTTGTAATACCTGTGGAGCCACACAGATTACCCGCTAATATATATAATGGTACGGCAATCAAGCTAAAACTCGATAAACTATTTATCATTCGATGAAAGAAAATAACTGGTTCATAGCCCCCGTATATAAGTGCTATAAGTGCTGCTATTCCCAATGCGAAAGCTACCGGCACACCTAATAATAAACCTATGATAAATACTATAACTAAAACTGCTGTCATGTTTCTCTCCTATTCCTTCCTGTTGCACAAAAGATCTATATAATGAATTGCCATCATCATTCCACTCAAAGGGGCGGCTGCATACACCGCCCCCATAGGAATTGGCAATATTCCGGTATAACTATTCATATTTTCCATCGTGAGCATTGCACCATATACAATCAAAAATATAATAAATATCCCGCTTACCAGCATTGCTATCGCATGTACGATTTGTTCCATATGAGATGAAAATCCAAAGTTTTCAATTTCAATACGTACATGTTCACCACTCTTTAAAGCAAGCGCCGCTCCCAAAAATATAATGTATACCAACAAATAATTTGCTAACTCTCCTGCCACAAAAAAAGACGTATTGAACACATAGCGAACAATAACATTAATGGTCACTAATATAATCAGTACCAAAAATAATATCATCAATATAATATTCGTTATTTTACATAATTTCTCACTTGCTATTGCAATATATCTTTTCATCTTTTACGCTCCTAATGCTCCAATACCTGAATACTTTCTACAAGTGCCTTTGTTTCATTTGCGTCAGATACAAATTCCGGCCATACCTTCTGCATTGCAAGTTCTTTCATCTTCTCAATAGAACTCTCATCCATATATGTGATTTCCATTTTTTCACCAAGTGCATCTGCAAGTGCTGCATTCTGCTCAAGATTCATTTCTCCACCAATATCGCAAGCATATGCACCTGCTTCAAGCAATGCCACCTGTACATCTTCCGGATATGTATCCCACACCTTCTGAGAGAATACCAGCTGATTTGGAATGGTAAGGTGATTTGTTATACATAAATATTCCTGTACTTCGTATAACTTATTTGTATCAATCAACTGATATGGATTCTCCTGTGCATCTACTATATTGCTCTGCAAAGAAGTATATAATTCTGATAAATCAACAGCTGTTGGTGCCGCTCCCCATGCTTCAAAAGATTTAATCAGTGTATTTGTCGATGGAGTTCTGATAAGAAGTCCTTTTAAATCTTCCATTGTCTCAATTTTCTTATGGGATGTAATTTCACGGAAACCTGTTTCATACCAGCCTAATGTTACAATCTTCTTTTCCAACATGATATCATATAAAACTTCACGAACTTCTTTACCTTCTTCTCCACGTAAAGTTTTTTCTGCATGTTCATCATTTGCAAATAGGAATGGTAAATTTAACACTTCTAAACGGCTGTCAATCGCGGAATGTCTTCCAAATGTACCTGCTTCTAACGTGCCCATCTGCAATGCTTCCACCATTTCTGCCTCAGAACCTAATGTTGCATTTGGATAAATAACAATTTCCACTCTATCTTCTCCCAGCAATGCTGTCGCCTTTTCCCGGAAAGCTTCACATACTGCATGTGTTGTTGCACTTTCTGACGATACATGTGCGATTTTAATAGTGATTTTCTTCTCATTTGAGTTATTCGTATTATTTGAATCATTTGAGCATCCTGTCATTGCTAACAACAAACTCATAACCAATAATAATGCTACTCCTCTTATTCTTCTTTTTATCATTTCAATTTTTCCCTTCTTCTTTTTGTTTTTTAATTCTCCATTTTCGTTTTATTACCTATTGTGCTCTGTACCTTACATCAATTGATATTTTAATTCTGCAATTTTCCAGTCATCTTCAGAGTCTATGTCTTGAACCTCCAAATCAGATACGATTATTGGAATTACTCCGTCTGCGATTTTACCATTGCATGTCAGATACTGTTCTACATGATATATATTAAACTGCCCTGCATCATGATAGTATTTTTCTAAATCCTGCGACCTGGCAGCTATGTATTCCGGATACTTATATTTAATCAAACCATTGTCATCAATAACGTAGCTTCTCTGTGGCGGATAGGAAAATGCCACAACTGGCATTACTTGTACCGGTTCATTTTCTTGCATAATCCTCATCGCATCTCTCAGTTTTTCAGCTGTAACAAATGGTGCAGTAGGATAAATACAACACATATATTCAAATTCCTGCCCCCTTTCTTTATACCGTTCTAAAACTTCCACTAATACATCTGCCGTGGTCGCATAATCATCAGAAGTTTTCTCACTCCGCATAAACGGTACACTTGCTCCGTAACGTCGTGCTATTTCGGCAATTTCTTCACTATCTGTAGATACCATTACCTCTGAAAAAACACCACTTTCCAATGCTGCTTTGATCGAATATGCAATGATTGGCTTTCCACAAAAGTCTCTTATATTCTTTTTAGGAATTCTTTTACTCCCACCTCGTGCTGTTATAATAGCTATAGCTTCTCTTTTCATCTCGATTTCCTTTATTATTTTATATATTTCCAATCCATTGGAGTTTCCCTTTTTATGTCATACTTTGCTTTCTGACCAAGTACTTTCTCATAAAACTTTGTATGCATTCCAGCATTTGCACGAATTAATTTTATATTTTTCTCTGTAAAACTCTCACCCTCTTTATATCTGCTACAACAAACAGTGATCTTGCACCTGCCCGATTATTTATCTGCGCATCTGATAACTCATAAGTGACCTGCCCTAATGCTTTTTCTACATTTCTAATTTGTTTTACCATAAGTGCAAACTCTTTCGGCTCCATAGAAAAAGCCGCATCCGGTCCGCCATCACTTCTTTTCAATGTCAAATGCTTTTCTATCATTTTCGTACCTAATGCAACACTCGCAATTGCTGTTTCTGTCCTAATGAATGATCAGACAAACCAACATGACATTCAAATGTCTGACTCATATTTGGGATCACTTTCAAATTCATCTTTTCAAAAGGTGCAGGATATGCAGAAACACATTTGAGCAATACCACATTTTCATTTCCTGCCTCTTTACAAGTCCGCAATGCTAAATCAATATCTTCCAAATATACGATTCCAGTTGATATAATCACTGGCTTTCCTGTTTCTGCAATTTTTTTAATCAATGGTATATCATTAATTTCAAAAGATGCCACCTTATACGCCGGAACATTTAACTCTTCCAAAAATCAACTCTTCCCAAATTTTACTCTGTGCTTTAAAAATATCTGCATCACAGTCTATCGTAATTGTATCAGGTGTATAGGTTTGAATTTTTATTGCATCTGCTCCACTATTCGCAGCAGCATCAATAATTGCTTTTGCCCTATTTATATCCATATTGTGATTACCGGACATTTCTGCAACTATATATACTGGACTATTTTCTGAAATTATATGATTTCCTATTTTTATTTCGTTTTTCATGATTTATCCTATTTCTAATGCTCTTTTACTTGCTTTAATAACCCTTTTAAATCTTCAATAGAAAGCCACTCCGTATTTGTACCGGAACTATACTCAAATCCATGTTCTACTTTTTTACCACCTGACTGAATTTTACTTGTATTCCACCAGTCAAAATGCGGATACACAATAAAGTGCTTATCATACTCATATGTAAGTATGGAATCTTCCTTTGTCACCATAATTTCATGCAGTTTTTCACCCTCACGAATACCAACTTCCGGCATTTCACATTCTGGCAAAATTGCCTGCGCTAAATCTGTAATCTTAAAAGAAGGAATCTTTGAAATAAATGTTTCTCCGCCCTTTGCTTCTGTCAAAGCTTTTATTACAAGCTGCACACCTTCTTCTAAACTAATCCAAAATCTTGTCATACGATAATCTGTAATCGGAAGTGCCCTTCCTCCATTTGCAACAATATTTCGGAAAAATGGGATTACAGAACCTCTGCTTCCTGCCACATTTCCATACCGCACAACAGAGAAATTTACATCTTTCTCCCCCGCATAAGCATTCGCAGCAATGAATAGCTTGTCCGACACCAACTTCGTACCACCATACAAATTAATAGGATTAACTGATTTGTCAGTTGAAAGTGCAACCACTCTTTTTACTCCACAATCCAATGCCGCATCCACAATATTCATTGCACCATTGATATTTGTCTTAACCGCTTCCATCGGGTTATATTCGCATGCCGGAACCTGTTTTAAAGCTGCTGCATGTACGACATAATCCACACCATCAAAAGCTCTATATAAACGTTCCT